>JAYUEW010000038.1:0-6169 GCA_043739045.1 Synechococcales cyanobacterium | reverse complement strand
GCTTGGGTAACAGGGGATTGTTGGTATTCTAGTGGACCAAACCTGAAGTTCCTCAGAAACGAGGGAGTGGGTTTTCTATTTGGCATTGCAATAAATCGGCTCGTTTCTCTGGAAAGAGGCGTTTTAGTTCAGGTTCAGACCTTGGAAGTTCCGGAATCGGGATTGGTTGTGTATCTCAAAGAGTTTGGATGGGTTAAGTTGTTTTGTCAGGACTTCAAAAACGAAGCCCGGTATTACATTCTGTTTCGCCCTGAGTTAGTCAGTTTACTGTCATTGCAACGTGAGACATTTAAACATGTTCATGACAACCATTGGAAAATTGAGACCTTTCACCGAGTGATTAAACAAGTATGTAATATCGAACGATTTCACGTCAGAAATGGAGAAGCAATTCGCAATCATATCTTTTGTGCGCTGAGAGCTTTTGTCAAGCTTCAAACGATGGTAGTGGATGAATTAATCGACAATCTATATCAGGTGTCGAGGCAGCTATTTATTCCTGTGATTCAGCAATTTATTTTAAAAAGTTGTGGTGGCCATTATTTCCTACAGATCCAGAACATGGCAATCCTGTCAATGCGTAAGTCCTATGAGATTCATACTAGATCTAAATGACATCTTGTATTAAGTAACCGAATCCCACTTACGCGATCGGACAGGTGGGTTGTGGGGTATCATGTCGGGTGGTATGCACGGGTTTTGTTGAATGGCAAGGGTTTCGTATGGCAAGGCAACGTTGGCTTCTCAGTTTAATTATTTCGCTCACCGCCGCCGCTTTATTTTTATTGCTTAATCCCATTCTGAAATCGGGCACCAGTCCCTTTCGGTTGGGGCTAGACCTTCAGGGCGGCTCTCAGATTACGCTTCAGGTAAAACCATCGGACACCATCAAGGATATTTCTTCCGCTGAAGGGCAAAAGGCTGTTGGAGATGTTGAACGCGTGATCGCCGATCGGGTTAACCGTTTGGGCGTTTCTGAACCCCTAGTGCAGCGGGTTGGCAACGATAAGATTTTAGTGCAGTTGGCCGGAATTAAAGATCCTTACGAAGCCGAAAGCCTTCTGGGTCGTGCCGCACAGCTCGAATTTCGAGAACAAAAAGCTGGGACCGAAGACAAATTTCAAACCCTGTTTAATCAATATCGGCCCTTAATTAATCAAGAAACGGCATTAAGAAAACAGATTAAAGAACTCAAAAAACCTGAAGATCGCGCAACACTAGCGGCCCTGTCTATTGAACTTAAAAAGGTGAGTCAACAAAGCTTCACCGAGATGTTCAACAAAACAGGCATTGATGGACGCAATCTCAAAGAAGCCTTTGCCCAACCCTTAGGAAGTGCAGGGGACGATTGGCAAGTGGATATTCGGTTCGATGCCGAGGGTGGTCTGAAATTTGCAGACATGACCAAACGATTGGCAGGCACCGGACGTAGTATTGGTGTGTTTCTGGATGACACCTTAATTAGTGCGCCCAATGTTGGTATTGAATTCGCCCAAAACGGAATTACAGGCGGTGGCGCATCCATTAGTCGGTTTACCTTAGATACGGCAAATGAATTGGCGATTCAATTTAAAAGTGGATCGCTTCCAGTTCCGATCGAAATTGCAGAGAACCGCGTCGTCGGTGCAAGTCTCGGTCAAGATAGTGTTCAACGTAGCGTCTACGCCGGATTGGGCGGAATTTTCCTGGTTCTCGTATTCATGGTGTTGTATTACCGCCTTCCAGGTGCGATCGCATCGGTTGCCTTAATCATTTATGCCTTGTTGAACTTAGCCGCTTTTGTATTGTTGCCAGGATTTGTTTTAACCTTGCCCGGAATTGCTGGATTCATTCTCAGTGTCGGAATGGCAGTGGACGCAAATGTATTGATTTTTGAACGAACCCGCGAAGAAATTCGTGATGGGAAAACGTTGTATCAATCAGTGAAAGCTGGATTTACAAATGCATTCTCTAGCATTCTCGATAGCAACATCACCACCATCATTGCCTGTGCCGCGTTGTATTGGTTAGGCACCGGACTTGTGCGAGGATTTGCCGTAACTCTGACGATGGGTGTCTTGATTAGTATGTTCACGGCCCTGACTTGTAGTCGCACGCTGTTGTTTTATGTATTGAGTATTCCCGCATTACGCAAACCTGAATTCTTCTGCCCAAATCCGCCCGCAATTACCACCAGCCAATCTTCGGAGGTTGTTTAAATGAGATTACAAGTCATTCAGCAACGAAAGTTGTGGTGGGGAATTTCCATAGCAATTCTTGTCGCGGGAATCATCTCAATGCTGATCTCCTGGAAAACCATCGGTGCGCCGTTGCGTCCGAGTTTAGATTTTGTTGGGGGAACTCGCCTAGAATTGCCGATCGCTTGCCCTGACCCGAAAAATTGTAAAGCCGACGTTCTTAATCTAGAAGTTATTCGCAAGGTTCTAGATGAACAGGGTTTAGGGGGCAGCAGCGTTCAAATCGTCGAAGCCCAAGGCAACAAACCGCCCGCTGTTTCCATTCGCAGCAGCAGCTTAGATGCTGGACAACGGGAAAAACTCCAGAAAACACTCACGGAGAAAATCGGAGCCTTTGACATGGCCCGATCGAGCAGTGAAACTGTGGGACCGACTATGGGAAAACAGCTCTTCACCTCTGGACTCTTGGCGCTACTGGTTTCCTTTGCGGGAATTGCGCTTTACCTATCCTTTAGGTTTCAGTGGGACTACGCTGTATTTGCGATCGTTGCTTTGCTTCATGACGTGTTAATTACCGTCGGAATCTTCTCAATTTTAGGATTGGCCTTCGGGATTGAAGTCGATAGTTTATTCATTGTGGCGCTGTTGACGATCGTGGGCTTCTCTGTGAATGACACGGTTGTTATTTACGATCGGGTGCGCGAAGTTCTGGCCGTGGACCCGTCACGCAGTATTAATGATGTCGTGGATGATGCCGTTAACCAGACCCTGGGACGATCCATCAACACCACCATGACTACGCTGTTGACCCTGACCTCTATTTTCATTTTTGGTGGAGAAACTCTGAAGTTTTTTGCACTGGCCTTAATAATTGGCTTTGCAATGGGTGCATACTCCAGTATCTTTATCGCGAGTACCCTTTTAGCTTGGTGGCGTAATCGATCTGGTTCCCTCATCGTTCCTGTTGTTGTAGGAGAATAAAGTTACATGCCCCGTTTTTCCTTCCAATTCCCAACCCGTCGTAAATCCTTTAATCCTTACTCATCAAAGGCCCGATCGCGTAAAAAGAATATTCCCCTTCCATTTCTTACTGCATCGGTGTCTTTGGCCATCATTATCGGGACAGAGGGGGTGTTACGGTTGATTGTGGGTTCATCGGGGAAAGCGGGAGAACTGGCGGGCTATTTTGCCGAACCTGCATCCATCAGCGATTATCGTCTTCAGGTGAATACAAATGCAGGCAATCCCGTCAGCGGTACGGCTTGGGGAGAACTCAAGGTTCGGCCTAGTGCGCTCACGGGTTACGAATTTGTGCCGAACCAGAAGAGTGATGTGGTTGAGATCAATGCTCAAGGATTTCGAGCAAATCAAAGCATTCCGCCCATCAAACCCGCCAATGAAGTGCGCATTCTAATCGTTGGCGGCTCGACAGCCTTTGGAACCCTGGCGCCTGACAACGGAGCCACAATCGCGTCTTTACTCGAAACCCAGCTCAACCAGCAAGTGAAAGACCAGCAGGCTAATGCCAAAAAATTCCGTCCCGACATTCTTCCTTACTTCGCCGACGAAATGGAAAAAGCCCTGAAGCTTCCTTCAAAAATACGCGAAGGGCGATACCGGGTGATCAATGCAGCGGTGCCCGGTTATCTGACAAGCAATGTTCAAAGCCAAATTTTTAGCCAGCTTTTAGACTATCAACCAGATGTGCTGGTGCTGATTGATGGATATAGTGATTTGTTAGCTCCGAGCGATCGGCCCGCAGCGACCTTATCGTCTGTCGATAGTTTATTGAGCGATGCCAATGGTCATTTTCTCAGCAGCCTTGGCAACAATTTCAACAGCTTACTCAATCAACTTTACTTACTCAAGGCTTGGAATGCTTGGATTATTAAGCCGAATCCCAAGAGTGAACTGTTGGCCGATGTCTCTAGTACTAAGGGAAGCCTAACCGATCGTCTTAGCACCGATCCGGCTGAAGTTCAAAAACGGATCGATCGGCGCACTCGTGCTTTAGTTGGCATCGGAAAGCTCACATCCCCTCGCAAAATTCCTTTCATCGTTGGCATCCAACCTGAAATCAGTCAACTTAAGTCACCGTCTAGCGAAGATGGCAAGATTCTAAGCGATCTCGATGCCCGCTATCCCAAGCTGATTCAAGATCAATATGCTCAACTGATCCAGTCTCAAAAGACCGTCAATGGTATCACATCGTTGTCATTTCGAGATGCGATTGATAACGCCTCAACCATTAAGGGCGATACTCGTCTCTTTTACGATGCCATTCACCCCAGAAGCTCCCTAATCAAAACGATCGCCACCACCATTCAAACCACGATCGGACCCCAGCTTCAAGTTCAGCCCAAACCCTTCAGTAGTACAACCAGTAGCAGAACTCCATGATTGAACTGTGCGCTTTAAGCCAAAGTCATTAAATTAGTATGAAAGCCAAATTAGGGTTCTGGATGACCGTGTTACCGATCGCGGTAAGATGACTGAGAAAAAACTATGATAATTTTGCTCACGGCTGACCTATGAAGCGTATTCTGTCTCGCCTGATGGCGATCGTTTTGGTAATCTTGATTGGCGTGACGGGTGCATCCAGCGCTGCGATCGCCGATAGTCTTTCCGGGGACTACCCTGTTGATGCCTTGGCTTTAGTCGAACTGCTCCGGCAGACTATTGATGTTGCGCCTGATGCGACCGATCGAATCGCTCTCCAGAATGAGTCCAAGAAAAAAATTAATGAATTTGCCTCACGTTACCGTCGGGGCAGCGTGATGAAGCTCAATTCATATACCACCATGCGCACCGCCATCAATTCCTTGGCTGGCCACTACACTAACTATCCGAATCGTCCCGTTCCTGAAAAGATGAAAAAGCGGTTGATGGCTGAATTTCGTCAGGTCGAAACAGCACTAAAGCGTGGTGCTTAAGCTAGATCTGGTAATAAAAAATTGCTGATTAGAAAATTAGCAACTTTTTGTAAGAGCGGCAGCATCTTTGGGATTTTGTCGCTCTAATTTTTAAGGATATTTGCGATAATTTATATTAGTACAACCAAGCCCTTAAACCTGCGAATAAGCGCACAACTGAGCAAAACTATGGATCTCGTCAAACTCCAGGGTTTACTGGACAATGCATCCTTCGCGGTGCTGTTTACCACCATGATGGTTTATTGGGTCGGTGCGGCGTTTCCAGCCATTCCTGCACTTTCGACCCTCGGCACCACTGGCATGGCGATCGCGAACCTTACAACGGCTGCATTGCTTGCTTCTCGCTGGATTGAAGCGGGCTATTTTCCCTTAAGCAATCTCTATGAATCCTTATTTTTCTTAGTCTGGGGCATTACCACCATGCACCTTGTCGCCGAACAAATGAGCCAAAGTCGTTTGGTTGGAACCGTCACAGCGCCCGTCGCCACTTGCATTACTGCGTTCGCCGCGATCGTCCTCACCGACGATATGCAAATGTCGGCCCCGCTGGTTCCAGCGCTCAAGTCAAATTGGTTGATGATGCACGTTAGCGTCATGATGTTTAGCTATTCGACGTTGATGGTGGGTTGCGTATTGGCGATCGCATTCTTGATTGTGACCCGAGGCCAAGCCGTCGAACTCAAGGGCAGCTCCATTGGTGCAGGAGCCTATCGGTTGAAGAAGTCTGGACAACCTGTACTAGAGTTCAATCCATCTGAGCCGCAACTCATGACATCATCGGGTGGTGTTGCCGTACTGGAACAGACTTCAACCGCGACGATCGCCCTATCACCTCAACGTCTTAGCCTTGCCGATACTCTGGATAATATTAGTTATCGAATTATTGGATTAGGGTTTCCGTTGTTGACGATCGGGATTATTTCCGGTGGTGTTTGGGCCAATGAAGCTTGGGGTTCCTATTGGAGCTGGGATCCAAAGGAAACCTGGGCATTGATCACTTGGCTCGTATTTGCGGCCTATCTTCATTCCCGCATCACCAAAGGCTGGCAGGGTCGTCGT
>JAYUEW010000037.1:0-4093 GCA_043739045.1 Synechococcales cyanobacterium | reverse complement strand
TGCCGTCAATGCCAAAGTAATCTCTGAAAACATCACTAAAGTTCTTTATCCGAATGACGAGGGCTTTCAAGGAAAAGTGCTTCGATTACAACAGCAGTTCTTTTTTGTATCTTGTTCATTACAAGATATGATTCGGATCATGAAGCGGCAGGATATTGAACTCGATCGGTTCCATGAAAAATTTGCCGTTCAATTGAATGATACTCACCCGGCGATCGCGGTTGCCGAGCTAATGCGTCTATTGGTTGACCAAGAATTTTTAGGCTGGGATAAAGCTTGGGAAATCACTCAAAAAACTCTTGCCTACACAAATCATACTTTGCTTCCTGAAGCATTGGAACGTTGGCAGGTTAAATTGTTCGGTGATTTATTGCCACGTCATTTAGAAATCATTTATGAAATCAATTTGCGTTTTCTGGATGCGGTACGGATTAAATTCATTGATGATCCTGCTAAATTAGGGCGGATGTCGTTGATTGATGAATCGGGCGATCGGTATGTGCGGATGGCCAATCTTGCTTGTGTGGGAAGTCATGCCATTAATGGCGTGGCGGCATTGCATTCAGAACTCTTGAAGCAAACAGTTCTCAAAGATTTTTATGAATTCTCACCGGAGAAATTTAGTAACAAAACCAATGGCGTAACTCCTCGTCGGTTTATGGTCTTGAGCAATCCTAGATTGAGTACGCTGATTAGCGATCGGATTGGCAAAGGCTGGATTACTGAATTAGACAAACTCAAGCAATTAGAACCGTTAGTTGATGATCCTCAGTTCTGCGAAGATTGGAAACAAATCAAACATTCCATCAAGCAAGATCTTGCAGATCGTATTCTGACTGACTACGGCGTAACCGTTAATGCGAATTCTATCTTTGATATTCAAGCAAAACGAATTCATGAGTACAAGCGTCAGCATTTGAATGTTTTACATATTTTGACGCTGTACGATCGGATTAAAGCTAATCCTGACATTGAAATTACGCCGCGCACTTTCCTATTTGGTGGGAAAGCTGCTCCTGGCTATTTTATGGCCAAATTGATTATTAAACTGATCAATGCGATCGCCGATGTCATCAACAATGATCCCGACGTGCGCGATCGAATTAAAGTAGTCTTCCTAAAAGATTACAATGTCAAATTTGCTCAAAATGTCTATCCCGCTGCTGACCTATCAGAACAAATTTCTACCGCAGGTAAAGAAGCCTCTGGTACCGGAAACATGAAATTTGCAATGAATGGGGCCTTGACGATCGGAACTCTGGATGGGGCAAACGTCGAAATTATGGAACAGGTCGGTGAAGAGAATTTCTTCCTATTTGGACTGACCGCCCAAGAAGTTGATGAAGTGAAAGCTAGCGGGTACAATCCTAGAGATTATTACAACAGTAATCCTGAGTTGAAACTAGTGCTCGACCGTATTTCTTCTGGAGTCTTTTCCCACGGCGATTGCACATTATTCAAGCCGATCGTGGACAATCTTCTAAATCAAGATCCTTACTTGTTGTTAGCCGATTATCAGTCCTATATTGATTGCCAGGATCGGGTTGCTGAAGCGTATCTTGACCAAAAACAATGGACCCGAATGTCGATTCTAAACAGCGCTCGTACCGGAATGTTTTCTAGCGATCGATCGATTCGTGAATATTGTACTGACATCTGGAAGGTTGAGCCTGTAAAAGTCACTCAAATCGATCGATTCTGTTCTGATACGGTTTGTTTGATTTAGTCGTATTCAAAGACTCGATCCCCCTAAATCCCCCTTGTGAAGGGGGACTAAGAGTTTTAATTTAAGTTCTCTTTAAAAGGCGGGCACTGGTTCCGTGAGATGGGTCAAGGATAAGCATTGCTAAGTCTATTCCAGAGTAATAATTAAGAGTAGAAAAGCAACCAAACGTAAACTTCAATATGGACTTATTTTCTCATCCTTGTTCTTGCTGCACAAGCACAGAAATTCGCACTCATATTCGTTATCAAACGAAAGCTCACGGCTCGCGAACCATCTACCACTGCCGCAAGTGCGACATATATTTTAGTGAGACTTTTGCCACTCCCATAGCAGGACTGACAACCCCGTTGAGCCAAATTATTGAGATCATCAAAACCAGAAGTGAAGGGATGAGTCTCAATGCAACAGCCAGAACTTTTAACGTATCCAAGAAAAGTGTGATTGATTGGGAGAGGCGCTTAGCTGACCTGAAACCTATCCTTCTTCTCTATTCATTACTGCATGAATTTATTCATCAAGAAATAGAAGGAGATGAATTGTACACTAAAGTCGAGAAGAATGTTCTCCCTACACTTTCTGAAGGATGGACGATTGTGCTGATGGAACGAGGAAGTCGATTTCTCTGGGAATTGCACTGTGGTCGTAAAGACCAGCAACTATTTGAGCAAGCTCTAAAATGCTTGGCTGAGGTGATTGAGCAAACGCATAATCTTAGTCTGTTAACAGATGGTGAAAGACGTTATGGCAATTTGTTGTTTGAGATTTGCCACGAAGTAATTCGTAATGGTAAGCCAGGGCGACCTCAAAAACTTCTACCTAAAGGCGTGCGCGTCCGACTGAAAACAAAGGCAACAAAAAGCGTCCAGGTCGTAGCCGTAAAAAGTATCAAGCACCTGTACCTGAGCATCCTCAAACCGAGCATGACGTTTCCGAATCCAGTATCCATGATAACCATGTCGAAGCCTTTAATGCTTCGCTTAGACGACGTAATTCTGCTTTTCGGCGCAAAACTAACACCTATGCTAAATCCAGAAACAGTCTACAAAGGACTTTGGATGTTTACTGGCTAGTTCACAATTTTGTCAGAGTCCATTTCACAACCCAATTAGTGCCTGCTGTGAACCTAGGGATTCTGGTTGCCGGGATATCTTGGTCACAGTTGTTCACTATCCGTTTTGCGATATAACTCATACTCATTATTGATTCTAGCTCTCCCGTTCTACGGAACCAGTGCCCCATTTGCTAATTCGTCAAAATAAGTTTCAGACCTGCGATCGTCAATACAAATGCTAACAGGCGTTTAATTATAATGGGTTCAAATTGATTGCTGCCCAAATAAGAACCCAATGTTCCGCCACCGATCGCACTGATTGCAAACATAGCCGTAAATGAAGGAAACGATCGAGTACTACTTAAATTTCCAAGTAGCCCAGCAACAGAATTAACCAAAATAAACAATGCCGAAACTGCCGCTGAAGACTTAACCGCTGCCCATTGATTTAATAGTAATAATGGAGTTAAAAATATTCCTCCGCCTGTTCCGGTCAATCCTGCTAAAAAGCCCAACCCTGCACCAGAAAAGAAGGCGATCGGTTTTTTTGGTTCTTTAATAACTGATTCAACTTTGGAGGGATATAAAAATCGCGCCGCTGAAAATAGTAATATTATCCCTACAATTACTTTAAATATTTGAGTAGGTAAATTGATATATCCACCCAAAAAAGCAAACGGAATTGCAAATAGTGCAAAAGGCCAAAACAAACGCCAAGAGAAATGGCCCGATCGCCAAAATTGAAAACTTGCAATAGAAGCGACCAATATATTTAACGCTAATGCGATCGGTTTAATCACCAGCGGATTTAGACCAAACAAAGACATCACCGCAATATAGCCTGACGCTCCAGCATGACCAACGGATGAATATAAAAGAGCTACGACGAAAATTGCGATCGTCAATACTGGTAATTGATCAGTGGTTAGTTCCATACCTTAAAAATCCTCGCAATTCTCTAAATCCACCACTCGAAATGCAATGCCTGCCTCACTGCGCTCAATGCCATAACCCGCTGCCATCGCCTCACGTTCCGCTTCCCGCCTGAGGATTGGATCTTGAATCCACAAATTTAATCGATCGAGCCGAGACAACGATCGAACCTCTCGAACAGGCGTAAGCATTGCGGTTGGAAACGATCGAGTTTGAGTCAATGCCGCCATGGTTTGTGTCACCTCAGTTGTCGTCAGAGTGGACGCTCTGGGCAAGCCATCAGGTTCAATTTCAGAGGCGTATACCCCCGATGACTGCTGCTGTAACATGGGCAACTTCGCCATTACCTGAGCCTGTTCAGTGTCCTGAATTTCAACCCCTGC
>JAYUEW010000036.1:0-3896 GCA_043739045.1 Synechococcales cyanobacterium | reverse complement strand
ATGTTGACGGATTCGGGTGGATTTCAGGTTTTTAGTTTGAGTGAAATGCGATCGATTTCCGATGAGGGTGTGACGTTCCGATCCCCCCGAGATGGCAGTGTGATTAACCTAACGCCAGAACGATCGATTCAGATTCAAAATTCGATCGGGGCGGATGTGATTATGGCCTTTGATGAATGTGCGCCACCGGGAGTGGGCCGAGATGTGGTGGAAAACGCATTAGTTCGGACCACAGAATGGTTGAAGCGCTGTGTTTCGGCCCATGGTCGTCCGCAGGATCAAGCGTTGTTTGGGATTGTGCAGGGCGGGGAGTTTTTGGACTTACGATCGGAGTCTGCGCGGCAGTTGGTGGAGTTGAATTTGCCCGGTTATGCGATCGGTGGGGTGAGCGTCGGGGAAGCGCCAGAAGTAATTGATCAGGTGGTGCAACATACGGCTCCATTGTTGCCGCCCGATAAGATTCGTTATTTGATGGGAGTGGGGACACATCGAGAAATGGCACGGGCAATAGCAGCGGGAATTGATGTATTTGATTGTGTGATTCCGACCCGTTTGGCTCGGCACGGAAATGCAATTGTGAATGGTGAACGCTGGAACTTGAAGAATGCTCGATTCCGGGAAGATTTTACGCCACTCGATGAGACTTGTGATTGTTATACCTGCAAGAATTTTAGTCGTGCTTACATTGGCCATTTGTTACGATCGCAAGAGCTTTTAGCCTATACATTGCTTTCAATTCACAACATCACAGCTCTGGTGCGATTTACTCAGGAGATCCGCCGATCGATTCTCAATGGCACATTTGCAACAGACTTTTCTGCTTGGATTAAACCCGTGGAGAGCTGATTTCCGCTAGTAAACGGTACAATATTGATCAAAAATCTTTGGAGCTAGAAGTCTTATGGCTAGCCTACTTGTCAATTCTGAACGGATGTCAATTCCGATCGATTTGTCTTCGTTGACCACCTTGCCAATCATGAGCGAGCCTCAGTTCTATGAATTTTGCCGCACAAATCCTGATTTAAGAATCGAGCGGAATGCCCATGGAGAAGTGATTGTCATGTCACCTGCATTTGCGGACACTGGAAACCGAAATTTCAAAATTGCTCAGCAAGTCGCAAATTGGGCAGATGATGACGGAACAGGTGAAGGATTTGATTCTAGTAGTGGGTTTACATTACCGAATGGTGCAACCCGATCGCCCGATACATCTTGGATTCAATCCGATCGCTGGAATAGGTTGTCCCCGGAACAGAAGACTTCCTTTGCACCGATCGTCCCTGATTTTGTGATTGAATTACGATCGTCTAGTGACACGTTGAAAAATTTGCAAGACAAGATGGAGGAATACATTGACCAGGGTGTACGGTTAGGATTGTTGATCGATCGAAAGAACTGCACTGTCCATATTTACCGACCCAATCTTGAACCTAAAGTTTTGATGAACCCTGAATTTGTCAGTTGTGAGCCTGAGTTGTCAGGGTTCAAGTTAAAGATGTCCAAGATTTGGTAATCATTGTTTTAGGACTAAAGTCTTTTGAGTTGATTTAAAGTCTTCTTGGGTATTCTGACGAGAACTGTCGTCACTCGGACTTTTCTATGTCTTCAGATTTTGAGATCGCAGCGGCGATCGTTCAGCATCAAATGACGCAAGCATTACCGACTGTAAGCATGATAGTCAAATTTGTTGCGCCGACACTTCAGATTCGTACCACTCACCCCACCTCGGATGGGAAGATTATTCGATCGGTCCTCACGGCATTGGAAGATTGTCGGGATACGCTTCATCGATTGCCGATTGAGACCATAGCGATTTACGGAATGCAGGGCACTCGGACCATTCTGTGGAAAAAATCCTTTAGCCTTGAACAAGTTCTCAATGACAGAGCCACTCGGAACAATCGTGATTTGTTCTCATTTAACAATAAGTATATAAATCGGGCGGCATTTCCAGCGGCATTTTTATTCAGTGCCATTGCCCATCGGACCGGATTAGATAGTTTGTTTTTGGGATTGCGGATTTGGACTCACGAGTTTGGTCATGCTACTGTAGCCTGGTTTTCCGGGCATCAGGCGACTCCACTTCCCTTTGGTTGGACGAATGTGGGAGAGGATCGATCGATCGTTGTGTATGTCTGTTTTTTGACGTTATGGGGCCTTTTGTTTTATACGGGGTGGAATGAGAAGAAACGCGGAATTATGGCCTGTTCTGTGGTGGCAGCGATTGTTCAGTTTTGGATGACTTGGTTTACCTCTCAAGACACGTTTGAATTGCGTTTGGCCTTTGGCGGTGTGGGCGGTGAGTTTTATTTAAGTACTGTATTGATGTTGGCATTTTATGTTCCACTGCCCGAAAAATGGCGCTGGGATTGTTGGCGTTATCCGATTTTGTTGATTGCTGCAAGTACATTTTTTAATTCAGTTAGTTTCTGGAATCAAATCAAACGCGGAACTGTAGCTATTCCGTGGGGGACGATGCTGAATGGATCAGGGGATGCGGGAGGCGATATGAATCAACTCAGTGATTTGGGCTGGAGTGATATGCGCATTGTTCAAACTTATGTGGGGTTAGGTCAATTTTGTTTGCTGATATTGATTGGGTTCTATGGATTTCAATTCTTACGGACTGCAAATTTTAGGCGATCGTAAGGTTAAGATCAAAATTCATTAAGCCGATCGTTCTCCTAGTAAAAAATCTACAAACTGCCGTGCTGTCCGTCCCGATCGGCCATTGTTTCGCTGTGCCCATTGCAATGCTCGAAATTCCAGATCTTCACCTGAAATCACCAAATTCGATCGCTTCACCAAATGGCTCACAATTTCTAAATAGGTCTCTTGATTGGCGGGTTCAAAGGTCAACGTCATGCCAAACCGATCGCTAAATGACAGTTTCTCTTGCACCGTATCCCAGTTGTGAATTTCGTCTGCATCTTTTGGACGGGGCCGATCGCCGTAAAACTCCCGGACCAAATGACGACGGTTGGAGGTTGCATACACAACAACATTCTGCGCCCTTGCGGTTACGGTTCCTTCCAATACCACTTTCAAGGATTTATAGCTTTCGTCATCTTCTTCAAATGAAAGATCATCAACAAAAACAATGAATTTATTTGGCAATCTGCGCAATGTTTCAATTAAAGTTGGCAATCCCAACAATTCCGATTTCATCACTTCAACCATTCGCAGCCCATCACCAGCCCATCGCGACAATAATGCTTTCACTAATGACGACTTCCCAGAACCCCGACTGCCATACAACAACACATGCAATGCGGGCAACCCAGCCATTAAGGATGTTGTATTCTGAATCAATGCATCACGCTGCCAGCTATAGCCAACCAATTCTTCAAGTACAATAGGATCAGGGGCTGCTAAACCAATTAATTGTTTATTCTCATACCGAAAAGCACGAAATCGGACGAAATCGCCAATGCCCATTCTATGGTACCAACTCGCAAGCTGTACTCCATAATCTCCC
This sequence comes from Synechococcales cyanobacterium, assembly GCA_043739045.1. GTDB lineage: Bacteria > Cyanobacteriota > Cyanobacteriia > Leptolyngbyales > Leptolyngbyaceae > JAAFJU01. Next base: position 418 of record JAYUEW010000036.1, on the reverse strand, counting down.
CAATCATTCACCTCAAACCATTTCAAAAACGGATCATTTGTCCCATCCACTCGCACATCATCATACCAAACAGGCAAATCACTCACCTCCGGCACCAATTCGCGTACCCAATCCGCCACATCCTCACACACCACACCATACAGGCGCTGCAATACCCGCAAATCAAGACGTGCCACATCCATCATCATCGGCACCACTTTTTCCCCCGTGGCCGCTTGCCGAGCAAATCGATTGTCCGCACTCAAAATCCGATCGCGTAAATGTTCCTGCCACCCCATGCCCCGATCGGCCAAAGCACCCATCCATTCACTGTAGGCCATCAATAGACCTCCTGCGAAAGTCGAATAAAGTTGTACAATAGATATAAATTCAGCTAATTGAACGTGAGTTATAAACAAGCTAAAAATTTAGAGCCTGT
>JAYUEW010000035.1:0-2810 GCA_043739045.1 Synechococcales cyanobacterium | reverse complement strand
ATTGTCCGCACTCAAAATCCGATCGCGTAAATGTTCCTGCCACCCCATGCCCCGATCGGCCAAAGCACCCATCCATTCACTGTAGGCCATCAATATCGCATCAATTTCATCTGCATTTGCTGCCTTATTTGCCCGCAATAACGATCGTACTAATCTATCCCAGGCCCGCCCCACAGCATCATCTAGGACATCCCGAAACAGTACTAAAGACAATACGCCTTGTCGTATTCGTACCATATCCTGCAAACTGGTCATGCTGTACCTCAAATCTAAAAAACAAATCTAAAAAACAAATCAAACTATTAATTCGCTATAGTCTCCTATAGCCCTAATGTTGCAATCAACACTTTAGGAGCTGGAATGATAATAATCAACAATACTAATAACACCACGATTCCTAGTAAATCACGATAACTATCCAACGGAGTTACATCATTCAATGCGGGTTCATCCATTGTGGGTAAAAAGAACAACAACACCGACAACAACAATAAATGCGGTTGCATAAATGACAACAACAACAATGAAATTCTAGCCACCTGACCAATCATCGACCCTTGACGTTGGCCAAAAATCGCATGAACCATTCGACCGCCATCCAATTGACCTACGGGCATTAAGTTAAAGGCCGTAAATAAGGTTCCGAGCCAACCCGCCACCGCGATCGGGTGCATTGCAATGGCAGTTTTTGCGATCAATGAACTTCCCAAGGCCAGTTTTGCGAGTAATGCGAAGGCAATAGAATACTGCGGTAACATCGCCTCAAACTTAAATACACTAGGCCGAAATGCGGGGGGCTGCGGAATCACCTCAGATAACGTCAATCCCCAGACGAGTAATCCGATCGCCACCACTAGCCCCATCACTGCACCAATTACCCCCACATCAAACAAAGCCCGACGATTTGGGATGGGCGATCGGATTTGAATAAATGCGCCCAATGTGCCGATCGGCAACTGCGGTAAGGGCACGATCGGAATAAAGTATGGCAGTGTGGCTAGAATTCCATAGCGTGCTGTCGTCCAGTAATGTCCACCTTCACGAATTAAAAAGAATCCCATCAGCCCCAGCGCATAGGGCAATCCTTCCAAAAATGCCGGACTCGTACTTGCACCCACTTGCATCAACAGCAATTGTCCTGACCAAATACAACTTACCGCCGTCGCTAATGCCAATAACAATGCTTGTTTGGGGCGGAACATCATTTCAGGAGTAATCCGCATCGCCATTTGAGGATTTGGGACCAGTGCAAAGAAGGGACGCTCCTGAAGTCCTTCCTGAAAAACCAAGAAAAATCGATCCCCAAAGGCATTTTGTACCCGTGATTCAATGGTTCGATATGCAGTTTCCGAAGAGGCCGATCGTAAATTCCCTCGACAAATCACTGCTTGAGGAAGATATTCAATATTGCTGAGGTAGTAACACTCCCACGGGAAACAGGTGCGAAGCCGTTTTTCATCCTCAGACGACAGCGATCGAACTACTGGCTCCATTGGTTTTGCAATTGGTGTTTCGGGCGGACTCTCGATCTGTGGGTCTTCGATACGGCCTCGTTGAATCAGGTACAAGTACAGAACAAAAAAGCCTAAAAACGTGCTGAACCCAAGTAACGGCGGCATTGGCACCCGAGGTCCGTAGACTAAGGCCCAAGCCGTGAGGCAAAAAGCGGGCATCATCACCACTATCCACAGCAGGAGCGGCGATGTTCGCGTCACTAATCGCACCCGTTCCACAATGAAAAAGTAGCAAAAGAAACCGAGTAATCCGACGAGAATAAATAACCAGAGCATGAGAGTTGAGGAACGGGTGCAAACCATACGGGTTCTAATTCTCCCATCTTTCGCCACGCCCTGCACTTACATCGCCCCCAATCCAAGATTCTGTTGGTGAATCGATCGCTTCGTTGGTAGAGTGAAGCTGCATTCCCATCTGCGCCCACTTCGCCGCCACCATGACCTCCGTCCCCAAGCCGCCGCGTCCTATTCCAGGCCAACTCAATCCCACTATTTTTGCCTTCCCTCCCAATCGCGACATCCTTGGGGGCACGGCATATTTCATTCAAAATCCCGGCGGCAATCTATTAATCGACTGTCCCGCCTGGACCGAAGAGACGATTAGCTGGCTTAATGAAAAAGGTGGTGTTCGGTGGTTAATTCTTACCCATCGCGGCGGTATGGCTAAGGTTCGATCGATTCAGGCGGCGATGGGCTGTGAAATCGTCATCCAGGAACAGGAAGCCTATTTATTGCCTAATCTCACTGTTATTAAGTTTCATCACCATCACAGGATCACGCCCGATAGTGAAATTATTTGGACTTCTGGGCATTCTCCCGGAGCCTCTTGTGTTTATAGTCAGCAGCAAGGCGGAATTCTTTTCACTGGGCGACATTTACTCCCCGATCGCAATGGAGACCCCGCGCCGTTGCGAATTTCTAAAACTTTCCACTGGAACCGACAGTTAAAAAATGTGATGGTTCTACGCGATCGTTATTCTTCAGAAACATTGCGCTGGATTTGTCCTGGAGCCAGTACGGGGTATTTGCGAGGGGAAACGGCGATCGATGATGCTCACACAAAGTTAATGGACATTGACCTAGAAGCGCTTCAGAATGCAGAGCCGGGGCTGTAATGAGCTACCTTCGATCGGCAACGCTCCAAATTTTTCCAGTGAGGTTTTCCTGACTCTTTGACAGAGATTGCCGATATGTTCATTTTAGGGTCGGACACGTTATCTTAAACTAAACTCAGTTTTCCATTTTCTAGGAACGTTGAAATTAGGCTAATTTTTTTCGAGAAAAGGGCGATCGTAT
>JAYUEW010000034.1:0-3924 GCA_043739045.1 Synechococcales cyanobacterium | reverse complement strand
GCCTAACAAAACAGAGGTTCATTTTGGTCATCGCATTTCCTAATGTTCTTTCATAATTCTTTACCAATATCTTGCAGCATTCCACCCAGGCATTCGACCATTCCACTACCCAACAGGCAATGGCTGGGATAAATCCTGACTTTCCTTGTTCTTTTTTTCCTATTTTGAATGCTTCTTTGAACGCTCAAATCTGATCTTTGTCATGATTTGAGGATACACTTTTTGGAGTTCTTGAACTAAATGATCAATAGGGTATCCATGGTCTAACAATGTTGTAATCTTTGGAATGTTGACGGGCTTTGATTTGAAATATTCAATATTATTCGTGAATATTTCTATCAGGCCAACGTCATCCGATACATTCGCTGGAGTGCAATGAGTAAAGAATGGAAATCCAAGGTTTTTGCACTGCTTTTAGGATACCCTAGAATGTCAAATAGGTTCTAGAATGTATTTGTAGTACTCATAATCTTATAATAAGTCACAGGTTGTTCCGAAAGAACAGATGAATCTTGAGTTACTTTCAAAGACCTTGCATTGACTCGATAGGTTGTGTTTTCATAGCCAGCGACAAAATTTCCTTCTCCCTGCTCTTTTGCATTAGGAAAATTTCTACCCTCTGAAGGTGCAGACATTGCTACCTCTCGATAAAACAACTTTCTATCCTGTCCCATACAAATCGAGATCTGCATCGACTTCGTTTCAAAATAAGCCACAGGAGTTGCTTTTGGACAACTGACTTCACCCTTAGCACTCACTTTTGGTTTGGCGCTAGCTGGTGGTGTGGTTGGTGCAGCAGCGGTCTCTGTCGGTTTTTTGAGGATTGGTTTTTGGGCTGATGTTGCAGTTGGAGCTTGAGTTGTTTGAGGCGCAGTGGTTGCTGTAGGCTTTTCTACAACTGGTGTTGGACTCGTGGCGGAATCGGGAGTCGTATTATTATTGCAGCCATGAGCAAGCAACCCAACGGAAGTTAGTAGTGTCAAGTTCCAAATAATTCGATAAGCAAACGTTAACGGATTAAGCATTACGAAATTTGTATAGGCCAGCCAGAATCTTACTGCATCTATATAAACTTCACAAGAATGTCATAACTTGTATCTGTATATTTATCTTATTAGAAACTAGTTGCGATCGCATTCACTGGACAAGTCGGAATACATTGTTCACAGACCACGCAACGCGATCGGGTGAATACTAACATCGCCGTTTGCGGGTCTAATGTTAGCGCTTCTGTCGGACAGACCCCGGTACAAAGACCGCAATGAACACAGACATCTTCATCGATAGAAATCTCACGGCTAGCAAATGAAACATTAATGTCTTGGGTTCGCATCCAATCGATCGCCGCATCAAGGGCATCAATATCTCCCGCAAGTTCAACCACCAATTTACCGATTTGGTTCGGCGCAACTTGGGCACGAATGATATTAGCCGCAACATTGAAATCCTTGGCCAGCCTATAGGTGACAGGCATTTGGACCGATCGGCGGGGGAACGTTAGAGTCACACGTTTTTTCACAGCTTTCTCGTAAGTTCAATGTGGGTTGATCTGACTTTTAATTTTGGGCTTTAGTATAGTTCTAGTTTAGATCTTTCCCCCCTCACACCGCTATGCAAGATACTCGCCTCGATCGCATTTTGACAGAATCAGGATCTCGCATTGAAACGTGGTTCCAAAATCCTTGGCGACGTTTTCTTGCGATCGTAATTATGTTGCTCGGTGGATTCTTCTTGGGGAATATTGTGACAACGACCACCGGGCAATCTGCTCAATATGATGGTGTTGTCGGATTGGGGTTGGTGATAGCGGTGGAGGGCGTGAGTTGGATTGCTTATCGGGGAAAAGCGTTTGTAGCCCGATCGCTATGGCTGGAGAGTGCCAATATGTTGAAGATTGGGTTTACTTATGCGCTGTTCTTGGATGCGTTGAAGTTAGGCAGTTAGGCCAGAGGTTTACTTGATCGCCCAACCTAAGCGCGTCGGCTGACCATACACACGGTATAGCGTCCGCAAATCTCGCGATGAAATTAATGGCGCTTTGCTCACTTGGGAAAAATACATAATGTCATTCGGATCGGGACTATGGCCCCAAAGCCCGATCGCATGACCCATTTCATGACGCGCCACCGACAACATCACGCCATCCGCCTGACCTGAAGCCAAATCTATAGTCATTCGATGATTCAGGTACTTCGCATCAGAACCCTCACTCACCAAAACATCGTAATGCGTTTCCGCCGATCGGAACCTGGGCAGCTTCCCAGTCTTGGGATCTGGCTTCAGGGCAAGGCGTTTTGATTGAATGCGAATGTCTGCGGTTTCGGGAGTCGAGACAATTTTCAATGGGAAATAGCGTTGCCATTCCACAACCGCCGCCGTCACCTGTGCTTTCCACCGATCGTCCCCCAACGGATCGATCGCCACCGTCACGGGAAACTTCGACCAAATCAAATAGCCAACCCCCTTGCGCTCGATCGCATCAAAATAATCACCTGGACCAACATCGGGATCTAATCGTTGGGCCGCTTGGGTCAACATTGCCGGAATCGGATGCACTTGGCCCGGTGGTAACGACTGCGCCCAGCCTGTTTGTAACGTTAAGACCAACATGCAAACGAAAACGATCGCCATTCCTAGCAATCGTCCCATCAGTCGGCGAAGTTGAATTGTCGATCGAACCATAAAACTAATCATTTCGCCATTTTGCTTAACACGATCGTCATTGCCATAAATACCGCAAACAAGGTCCAAGTCACCCGATTTAGCGTCACTTCCGCACTCTTCGCACTCGTAAATAACTGAGTCTGACCACCCAAGCCGAGTCCATCACCCTTTGGACTGTGCAACAGAACTAATATCGTCAACCCGGCAGCAGCAATCATCCAAATCGCCTTCAAGACTGACGTAATATCCACAACCCATACTCCAAAATTATTTTCTAAACCCGCACTTTAAAACTATAGCCGATCGGACGATCGGTGACACCAATTGCGATGCCACCGTAGTCTCACCTATTAGATAGGCCAAGTCGATAGATCAAGCTAGTTAGCGCTCAACTGCACTGGGGTTCGATTGACCTGAACATCAAAATCAGCCGTCTGAATCATGGTGCGCCCTGTCATCTCTTCAGGCCGTGGGATGTTCATAATATCCAAAATAGTCGGCGCAATATCCGACAACCGACCATCCTCGCGCAGCCTAATGTCAGTGCCATGACCCGGAATTTTAACTCCCTCGCCTTCCATCAAAATGAACGGTACAAGGTTCGTAGTATGGGCCGTCCAAGGATTACCCTCTTCATCCCACATTTGCTCAGCATTGCCATGGTCTGCGGTGATTAACGCCGTCCCACCCGATCGCCCGATCGCATCCACCAGCCGCCCGAGGCAAGCATCAACCACCTCCAGCGCCTGAATCGTGGGATCCATAAATCCGGTGTGACCCAACATATCGGGGTTAGCGTAGTTGACCACAATTAACGAGTATTTCCCAGTCCTAATCGCCCTGATCGCCCCTTCAGTCACCGCCTTGGCTGACATGGCAGGTTCTAGGTCGTAGGTCATCACCATGGGACTATTGACCATCTCACGATCTTCGCCGGGGAACGGCATTTCTAGGCCGCCATTGAAGAAATACGTCACATGGGCATACTTTTCTGTTTCCGCTGTTCGGAATTGCTTCAGCCCTTTTTTTGAAATCACCTCACCCAGAATATTGTCCATGCTAATAGGTTCATAAGCGACCAATACATCTAGTCGGGGATCATATTGGGTCAAGGTGGCGAAGGTTAAGGGCGTAATTAGAGTCCGATCGAAGCCTGTAAACTCGGGATCGACAAACGCTTGCGTCAATTGACGAGCACGATCGGGCCTGAAATTAAAGAAAATAACACCATCACCCGCCGTTATACAACCGGATTCAAGC
>JAYUEW010000033.1:0-3108 GCA_043739045.1 Synechococcales cyanobacterium | reverse complement strand
CAAGGTCGCGAGTCCCCTTCATCTTCAACCGACCGATACTGAGCTTGTCGGTGAAAGTGATTGACTTGCAATCCCCCGATAGCTTCCATCCAGAGGTTTTGGATTCGATGCTGCGACAATCTTTCTGAAAAGTCGGAAACCCTTTTTTACCAACTATCTTCTTTTTACAGTTGTCGTAGAACCGGGAAATACTTGCCCATGCCCGTTCAGCGCTTGACTGCCGTGCCATTGAATTTAGCTTATTTGCAAAGTCGAATTCTTTAGCCAAAACAGCACAATGGCGCGAGAGTTCAACCCAGCTTTTCGCCTGTCCATCCATCCAAATGCGGATGGATTTATTGCGAATCAACTGAACTGTGCGGATACCTTCATCAATTGCATTGAATTGATCAGGCTTGCCATAGGTTTTGAACTCAAGAACTAGCATGGGTGTTTCCTCCTGTTCTTGGGATAGCAGGCTCATCACAAGATGGTAATAAATCAAGCGAAAGATGTACAGTAGATTTTGAAAGTCTCCCTAGAAGGGGGAGGCTTTAGACCCATTTTTTCGGTAACAAATTATGATCAAGATCTCTTTGTAGTGCTCTAAGGAGATTAACTCATGGCTGGCCAACTTCTGGGCGATCGGTACGAGGTCGAGAAACAACTGGGAAAGCAAGCCGGACGCTGGACGTTGCAGGCGCGAGATATGGTCACGGGGGATCGGGTGGTGGTGAAGCTATTGTTTGTGGACGATGAACTGGATCCGGAAGATCTGAAGCTATTTGGTCGAGAAGTCAAGACGCTCCAGACGATTAATCATCCTTGCGTGCCAAAATTTTTAGCCTATTTTGAAGAATCTCTGCCAAACAGTCGGGCAATAGCCTTGGTCCAATCCTACGTCCCTGGCATGTCGCTTCAGAAAATGCTCGATCGGGGCCGAATATTTACAGAAGACGAGACCCAGAAAATGGCGGTTATTCTCCTGAAAATCATTGGCCATCTCCATAGCCACAACCCGCCCATTCTCCATCGAGATCTCAAGCCCAGCAGCATTGTACTCGGTCAAGATCGCCGCCCTCATTTAGTCGATTTTGGCACGGTAAAGGCATTGAAAAGCATGGAAACGGTGAATTTCACCATTGTGGGCACCTATGGATATATGCCTCCAGAGCAATTCAGCGGACGGACGGTGTTAGCCTCGGATCTCTACAGTTTGGGAATGACCTTAATTGCCATGCTGACTGGCAAAGCACCAACAGAACTATCTCGTAAAAATGGCTATTACGATCTGATCAACGTTTGCGTCAGCGATGCATTTACAACATGGCTCCAGCAAATCACAGCAACCAATCTCAATCGGCGGTTACGATCGGTGGATGAGGCGATTGAAGCGCTTGAAGCCGTAAAGACTGCGGGGACATAAGGGCTAAATCAAAATTTTTAGGTTAGCAGTGAACCTTAGGATAAAAACGAAACAATAGTCTGAATCAAAGTAGACGACACCAGCCCTATCCCCACACCAACAGCTGGAATGCTGAAGATAGCAAACATCAAAAACATGCTGACCTCAGGCGTTGCGAGTGCCTTGAGCTTGGGAAAAAGCTCGCTGTAAACATGAAAGCCGTCTAGGGGTGGTACGGGAAGCATGTTGAGGGCAAACAGAGAAAAGTTGATTTGAGCCGCCATCATACAAAATTCTTCACTAATCATCGTCGCTCCGCTGCGCGCCCTGACCACAGCAAGCACAACAGCGACAGTTCCCAAAACTAAATTCGAGACTGGACCCGCCAGAGAAACCGCAATATCACTCCAACGGGCATGACGAAATTTGGATGGTGTCACGGGCATCAATCCCCAAGCCATACCCGAAACGCAAAGAAAAATAATGGAGGTCCAGCCCATATGAATAATAGGATTCGGTGTAATGTGGCCAGAAGTCTTGGGCGTATCGTCACCTTGAGAAATCGCGGCAACACCGTGGGCAAGTTCATGGATGACGATCGAACCGATAATAATGATGATGTAACGTCCAAAAAATATAGGATCCCGAAATAATTGATAGATGAAAAGGTTCTGCATGGGGTACTGCGGCTTAAGAAATCTATTGTTTAGCTGCGAGATCGATGGTTGATTAATTATTCAGCATTACTTGTGGATGCGGATGGACAGCAAAGTTCTTCAGGCTGGGCTAGGGAATTGTACATTGAACATCGGGTTATTAGTGATCCGGAACAACTCTTTGACCAGTTGCCCAAACTGTCGCAGGATTATGATGTCATCGTGGTCGATGGTCCAGGGAACGCCAGTGAAGTTACTGAGGCGATTTTGATTCGATCGGATTTGGTTTTAATCCCTTGTCGCGATTCAATGATTGATTTGAGTAGTATTGGAAAAATCATGCAGTTTATTCGGCAAGCTCAAGAAATTCGTCAGGGCGCACCGATCGGAGTGACCTATCTCAACGCAGTTAAAGAAAATACGGTGTTGTTACGGGAAGCTCTTCAGCAGGGTTTAATGCCGTTATTAGATGTCGCCATGCCCGATCGTCAATGCATTAAAGATGCCCCTGGACAGGCGAGTACCGTGTTTCGGATGAAGGGTGCGCCTTGTAAATCAGCGGCTAAATTATACGCGACATTATTTACAGAAGCGTTGGAATTGTATAAGCAGTCGCAAGGGAGCAGCAAAGCATGAGCAGCCGTCGAAAACTTAGTGATGCAATCGCATCCCGGCAAGAACTCAATTTCGTGTTTGGCTCAGCCCAGTCTAAGCAGGCCATTAGTCAAACATTAGCCGATACTCCAGAACAACAAATCGCGCTGAGTGATGTCCTCTGTACGTTCAGTTTTGTTCGCGATCGAAAACCCGTGCGCTATTACTATGATGCCGATGAGCTACAGAAATGGGCACTGAACGACATCAAACCGAATGGAATTCGATCTCCTCTTTGGGTTCGTCCCCATCCCACTAAACCGAATCAATACGAACTCGTTGCCGGATTACGCCGCTACAAAGCTGCTGAAATTCTAAATCTTGCGACGGTTCCGGTAAAAGTCTTTGCCTGGAATGATGAAGTTGCGTTCCAAGCTGCGATCGCTGAAAATGCAAATCGTAGCGACTTCAATG
>JAYUEW010000032.1:0-6458 GCA_043739045.1 Synechococcales cyanobacterium | reverse complement strand
CAGCAATTCCAAATTCAAAACCGTAACAAAAGATACAGAGATAAGTAACTCAATAAAGATAAGGCTTAAAATATAGCGAAAATGATAATCCGAGCCAATCAATGCCACCAACGATCTTAGTTTTTAGTGTTTTCTTAGATTTCCTGCAAGAAGGAATAGAAAAAATAAAAGACCCAAGAAGCAAAAGCAATGCGACAAAATTGAAAATCAGCGATGCGATGTTGTCGGCGTTCGCCATGTTTTTCATGCAGTGTCAATCATTTTTAGAATATCAAAGACAACTGCAAAGTCGCAGTGGCAAAGATAACGTTCAGAGTATATTTGGAGTAGAGAAAATACCCTCTGACCCGCAAATACGCAATATTCTCGACCTAATTAGCGCCAACAGTCTGAGTATTGTATTCGAGAAAATCTATCAATTTCTGAAATTAGGAAAGCATCTGAAACGATACGAAAGATTGGGCAAGAATTTACTGATTTGTTTAGATGGAACCGAGTACCATAGCTCATCGAAAATATCGTGCGAATGTTGTAATACCCGCAATCATCGCAATGGTAAGGTGACCTACTCATACACAGCGATTCTCCCCGTAATCGCTGCACCAAATTGTGCAGAGGTGATATCTCTACCGCCAGAATTCGTCACCCCGCAATATGGACATGAGAAACAAGATTGCGAAACAGCCGCAGCAAAACGCTGGATTAGTAAGCATCGTCATCTATTTCAGGGACAAGCAATTACCCTGTTAGGCGACGATCTCTATAGCCGTCAACCGATGTGTCAGCATTGTTTAGATGCTGAGATGAACTTCATTTTTACCTGCTTACCATCCAGTCATTCTAGTTTATATGAGTGGTTGGATTATTTAGAAAAAAATGGTGAAGTCCAACAATTGACGACTAAACATCGTAAAGGAAAATCCATCGAAATATATACCTACCGATTTGTGAATCAGATCCCATTAAGAGAACAGGAACCCTCTCTATTAGTGAACTGGTGTGAACTGACTGTTCGCGCTAGTGCCGATAATTCTGAAGTCTTCCATAATGCTTTTGTGACTAATCATGCCATTGATATCGACAATGTCGCTGAAATAGTCGAAGCGGGTAGATGTCGTTGGAAAACCGAAAATGAGAACCACAATGTGCTGAAAACCAAGGGCTACAACCTGGAACATAACTTTGGGCATGGACACAAACATTTGTCTTCGACTCTTCTTTCTCTTAATTTGTTAGCTTTTCTATTTCACACAGTTTTACACTTGATAGATTCCAGTTATCAAGAGATTCGTCGTAAACGTGGTACTCGTAGAGGATTCTTTCAAGATATTCTCTCTCTTACCAAGTACTTTCTCTTTAAAAGTTGGCAACATTTAATCGAATTTATGCTGGGTGATACTCCTGTGTTTGCAGATTCGTGTTGATTTTACTTTCAGTATTGTGTATCTTTTGCTACGGTTTTGAATTTGGAATTGCTGTTTACGATCGGGGATTTTTGTATGAAGGTAGATAACGCTCTACACTGATGGAAGTTACTATTTTCTTCCCAATATTGAACGGAGTGTCATGGCTGTCGATCGTCATTTTTGGTCTAGTTGGCTATCTCGGGTAATTGCCTTTGCGATTGTAATCGGGCTTAGTTTGGGAGGATTTTCGGGGAGCGCTCAAGCCGCTGCATCTGCTGCTGCAAGTGGCAACCCATTAGCCGAAGAAGGAGGAACCTTGGCGGGACGAGACATGACCGGGGCGCAATTGCCGACAGAAGAATTTGCTAATATTGATCTCGATCGTACAAATTTGAGTAAAGCAAATCTGATTGGCACTGTATTTAGCACCTCGACGCTAACCGGAACTATTTTTCGAGGCGCTAATCTGACCCAGACCATCATGGATCAAGTCCGGCTGTTGGATGTCGATTTTAGTGATGCCATTTTGGAAGATGCCATGATGTTACGCACCGAGTTCCGAAATGTAAAAATTGAAGGTGCAGATTTTTCTGGTGCGATTCTGAATGCATTCCAGGTCAAGCAACTTTGCGTGTTTGCCAGTGGGACTAACTCTAAAACAGGGGTTGATACAAGAGAGTCGCTTGGTTGCCGAGAGTAGATAGCAGCCTGAATAAAAAAGCGGAAAATTTTAAGTTCTCCGCTTTTTCAGCATTTATCAATTATTGTTCAAGATTTATTCCCATTCAATGGTCCCAGGTGGCTTAGACGTGATGTCATAAACTACTCGGTTTACGCCTTTCACTTCATTAACAATACGGGTCGATATTGTCTCAAGTATCTCATAAGGAACTCTCGCCCAATCTGCCGTCATCCCATCTTCACTCTTCACCATCCGAAGCACAATAGGGAACGCATAGGTGCGCTTATCCCCCATCACCCCAACACTTCGCACAGGTAATAAGACCGCAAATGCCTGCCAAATCTCATTGTAAAGACCTGCTTTATTGACCTCTTGACGAACAATTAAGTCTGCATCGCGAAGAATATTAAGCTTTTCTTCAGTAATCTCGCCCAAAATTCGGATTGCTAATCCAGGACCGGGGAAAGGTTGACGCTTAACAATTTCATCCGGTAAGCCCAGAATTTGGCCCACTTTTCGGACTTCATCTTTAAACAACTTACGAAGAGGTTCAAGCAACTTAAATTGGAGATCCTTGGGTAAGCCGCCGACATTGTGGTGACTTTTGATCTTGACTGCAACCCGTTCACCTGTGGCAGGATCCGCATTCGTGTCTGCCGACTCAATCACATCAGGATAAAGAGTTCCTTGAGCCAAGTAGTCAAATGGACCTAGGCGTTTTGACTCTGTCTCGAACACACGGATAAATTCGTGGCCAATTTTTTTACGTTTTTCTTCCGGATCACTGATTCCTTTGACAACGTCTAGGAAACGATCGCGGGCTTGCACATGAACCACAGGAATATGGAATTGTTCATCGAAAAGCTTAACTAAACGTTCCGGTTCCCCTTTCCGCATAAAGCCTTGGTCAATGAACATGCAGGTCAGGTTATCGCCGATCGCCCGATGCAATAAAAATGCCAACGTTGAAGAATCAACCCCACCAGACAATGCAAGGAGTACTTGCTTATCACCGACTCGTTCCTTAACCTCAAGAATGGCTTGTTCTACAAATGCTTCCGTCGTCCAAGTTGGCTTACACCCACACACTTGATAGACAAAGTTGCGAATTAGAATTTGGCCGCTTTGGGAATGGACTACTTCCGGATGAAACTGTACACCATAAAAGTTTCGGGCCGGATCCGCGATCGCAGCACAGGGCGTATTTTCAGTATGGGCCAGTAGCTCAAAACCATCTGGCATTTGCATAACTGAATCGCCATGACTCATCCACATGACCGAGCTATCTGGCACAGCATCAAGCAATTTGGATGCGCTATCAACCAGAAGATTTGCTTTTCCATATTCACCGCGTTCGGCCCGCTCAACTAAGCCACCTAACTGCTGAACCATGAGTTGCATCCCGTAACAAACCCCTATGACTGGAATCCCTAGATTCCATATTTCAGGATCACAAAGAGGCGCACGATCGTCGTAAACCGAACTAGGACCACCTGAAAGAATAATACCTTTAGGATTAAGCTTGCGAAGTTGATCGGCAGTTGTCCGATAGGAAAGGACTTCAGAATACACTTCCGTTTCCCGGATTCGCCGTGCAATCAACTCAGAATACTGTGATCCAAAGTCTAGAATTGCAATCATCTGGCGATCGAGTGAACCGAAATCTGAGGATTTAGTATTGTCCTGTTCTGTCGGCTGAGCCGAAAGGACTGAGGAATCAACGGGAGGGGTCACGCTTATTTTCCTATCTTTAGTAATGAAGGGGAACTATTGCAAAATACATGAATATATACGCTGAATGTAAATTTTGATCGGCATAACTTAAAAGCTGCAACACCCTTAAAGCGATCGCGGGAGCTAAAAAATGATAGCTATAGGTTTTAAAGTTTAGTCATCTTATGTCAATTCGTAAAGTACGCTCAACCCAAAGCTCGGTTTAGACCAAACTGTAATGACCAAACTGTAATGATATTTTGGGTCAAATTTTGGGTCAAATTAGTACAGGTAGTCCCACTGCTCTATGCTAATTAAGCTTCTGTAGCAATTAAAATAAGTCCAACTTCTCATAAATTCAGCCTAAAATAAAAATACGGTTATCAAGACGTTATAAGTCTTGGACGCTCCCCGCATCGCGACTTTTTAATTGGCTAATATTGAAGCATCTATGCTGATTTCCCCGGAACCTACCCCCTCAAGCACCATAATTTTGCAACCAGAAAGCCTTGATGGATCCTCTGGCCAGATTTTTCAGAAAGCTCTAGAACAAGTGTTGACCAATGCCAGTGGAGTGATTGTTGATTTACTCTGGATTGGAACCATCGATAGCAATGGGATTAACGTGTTGGCTCAGTCCATGATTCGATCGCAGGCTTCCGGCAAAGATATTACTTTTCTCGGACTGGAACATGATGCCCAGCTCGAACTAGAGCATCGAGTTAAGTGTTCATCCCCTAATTTAACCTTAGGCCATGGAATTTTTGCGCCAGATTTTGAAGCGTTTCTCGATCGTCATCGTGATTTAAAAGCCTCTGAAGCTTTGACTTAAGATTTCTTCAAGGCAAGCGTAATCCCGTCACCCAAGGGAAGAAGACTGACTTGGACCCGATCGTCTTGGGCCACCTTCTGGTTAAAAATTCGCATTGTCTGGACAATTTTATCGGTAGATTGCGGATCCGCGATTCGTCCAGACCACAAAACATTGTCAATAGCCATTAGGCCACCGGGACGCAATAACTTGAGCGCACGATCGTAATAATTGGAATAATTGGCCTTGTCCGCATCAACAAAAGCAAAATCAAAGGTCTCCGCTTGTCCCGATTCGATTAGTGAATCTAACGTTTCTAGAGCTGGCGCTATGTGCAAATTTATTTTATCTTGAACGCCTGCCAGTCGCCAATACCGCTTTGCTATCGCCGTGTATTCCTCACTAATATCACAGGCCACCAGAACCCCATCAGTCGGCAAGGCCAAAGCGATCGTTAGTGAGCTATATCCGGTGAATACGCCAATTTCTAACACACGCCGTGCAGACATCAGGCGAATTAACAGCGCTATTAATTGCCCCTGATCAGGAGAAATCTGCATTCGGGCTTGCTTGTGGTGTTGAGTTTCCTTTCGGAGTTCAGCTAAAATTGGCAGCTCTTTTAAAGAATTGTCCAAAATGTAGTCATGTAGCTGATCTGGAAGTCCAAGGGTATTTTTGAACATTATCGTCGTGGAAAAGGCTGTTTCAAAAGAGTGTATTGACTAAAGCAAAGGTTGAGGAGCAGGGGCAACAAGTTGGTTCTCACGCTGATCTAGATGAGAGAACGATCGGTCAAAATTTCCGATCCCATCTCCGTCACTAGCACCGTGTGTTCAAACTGAGCTGATAACTTTGTATCCATCGTCACCACCGTCCAGCGATCGGCCAAGATTCGGGTTGCATTGGATCCGGCATTGACAATAGGTTCAATTGCCAAGGTCATCCCCGCCTTCAATTTCACATTAGGAATTTCATTAGTTCGGAAATTAAAGACATGTGGCTCCTCATGAAGATTCCGTCCTACTCCATGGCCCGTATATTCTTCGACAATACTATAACCATTTTCTTCCACGTAGGTCTGCACCGCGATCGCCATGTCCAATAGATAGGCTCCAGCTCGAACCTGTTCGATCGACTTATACAAAGCCTGTTCTGCAACCTTGATTAAATGAGCCGTTTTAGCCGGAGCATCGCCACCCACGACAACAGTGATGCAAGAGTCTCCGTGAAATCCTTGAAAATAAGCACCAGTATCTACTTTTAGAACATCTCCCGATCGTAAAATTTTCTTCCGGCTCGGAATCCCATGCACTACTTCATGATTAACAGAGGTACAGAGTGATGCAGGAAATCCGTGATAGCCCTTAAAACTTGGCGTTGCCCCAAACCCTCGAATCCGTTTTTCAGCGAATGCATCCAGATCGGCCGTGGTCATTCCCGGCTCAACCAATTGCCCAACCTCCTTCAGTACCGTTGCCACAATCCGACAAGACTGACGCATAATGGCAATTTCATCAGATGTTTTGACCATCCCACCCCGGCGCTTACGAATCAGGGGTGAGGGAAGAAGATTGCTGAAGATGTTCATGGGGCACATGGAGTTAATAGGTGTGGACTGGAGTTGAACCCCTACTCTAAACTTAGCTTGAATTGGAAGAAGTTGACGACATAAAGACGCGACGGATCCTTACTCGGATCTTTCCAATCCATTCAAAAATAGATAGACTATTTCCACTTCATACGCTATATTTAGCAATTGTGAGTTTTTGGCCTCCCTCTATGAAAGCGCAGGAAATCATCCGCTCAATTGAAGCGGAACAAATGAAGAGTGATCTTCCCGTTGTTC
>JAYUEW010000031.1:0-9563 GCA_043739045.1 Synechococcales cyanobacterium | reverse complement strand
CGTACTGTTGGCCGACGAACCCACCGGAGCCTTAGATTCCACCACTACAGAAGAAATTCTCGATATCTTCGGTGAACTCAACGCCAGCGGCATGACGGTTGTGATGGTAACGCACGAGGCCGATGTCGCCCGCCGCACCCGCCGAGTCATCTGGTTTAAAGACGGCCAAGTTCTCGAATCGAACCTTTCTCCCAAAGATGTTGCCTTAGTCAGTGCAGGTTAGACAGCACGGATAGTTTTGACCGATCGCACTACACGATCGAGACTTCTGAAGAACTACATTCGCAACCCCACATATACGGAATATGTCCGGACAAGCGAGTTAAACCCCTCAAAGAGCCTTAAATAAAGCCATATTTTCGATAGTTTTAGTTTCTACTCATCCTTAAGAACAGTTGAGTCTGAATCAGACCATACAAATTACTGAGTAATTGAGAGGTTTTCCTATCTTTACCGATTATCAATCAACATTTTGTCAAGATTCAATGACAATTGAATTTGAGTAAGCAGCAATTGTTCAAGGGATCAACTTAGGTAAATCTGCTGATATGGCACCTTTACCCGCAGGACAAATTATTTATTGAAGACTTAAAATAAGGATCATGAGACATAAAGACTTTACTTTGGATAGATGCCCCATTTTTTATGGCATCTTTATAATCCTGAGACGTTGAAATTGTATCGTGTCTTACGTTTTGAATTCACACATGTCCATTGTTAAGTTAATAAGTGCAGTTTCCGCTGCTATTGGAATCCTAGGGCTAAGTACGAAATTGTACTCAAGTTTCCACGGTTCTTCAGCTACATCTGGCCGAAGTCGCGTATTTACTCTTTCATTCCTCGAGACCTCGCCTCCGGAACAACTGGATAAAGTTTCTGGTTCTTTGGCTTGGATTGGAACGTTAGGTCAAGAACTAATCAGGAAAGGCGCAACCGTCCCGACTTCGGCGACTGCTTTAGCCCCGAATGTGTCGTTCGACGCACGAATGCCAAATGGTTCACAGACGGTCAATCCCAAAGACATCCAAGACTTCTCGATCGATAACTTCATGCCCCAAAGGATGGGAAGTTGGCTCGACCAGTTTCATCGTGTTTCTAGAGATTGGAGTTCGGCGCTGCCATCAGTACTGGTGGTCGCTAAGGGTGATTCATCAGTACGATCGACTCCCGAAATGCCATCCTCCACTGCTGAACTCCGGACCGCCTTTTGGCAATGTTCCCCTCGTCAAGACATGGGATCTAGAACGCAGGCGATGGAAGGCGGACTCTTTCAGGTGTGGGTGAAGGGATGTCAGATTGCAGAACTACCCACCCAGCTATCTGCCGAGACATTATCCACTCGATTAAACGAATTATTGCGGGCTGACAACTTGGATCTCTCCAAGCTGAGAGCTGCTTACCAAGGGGACAACCCAGTTATGATGTTGGGCGAAGAGGTTGTGTTTGTCATCACCCCACAACTTTCCCAGAAATTAGGGCGCAGTGGCGATTTGATTGCCATTCAATGGGTTAATCACCTGCGCGTTGCTGTCGGTCAACCGGAAATAGAGCTTGCCAAGGCCCAATCTAATTTGTATGGCCTAGAAGAAACGCAAGAAGCTATTAGGGGTTCAGCATCTTGGTATGGTTCATATTTCCATGGAAAAATTACTGCCACGGGCGAAGTTTATAACCAGTTTGATTTAACTGCGGCATCTCGAACATTGCCTTTTGACACCTATCTGAAAGTCACAAACAGAAAAAACGGAAAACAGGTCATCGTTCGGATTAACGATCGTGGTCCCTATGTGGATGAACATCTACGAGTTCTTGATTTGTCCTATCGTGCCGCGACTTGTTTGCACAGCGATGAATCAGGGGTCGTCCCGATTGATGCCGTAATTTTGAAGCCGGTTCCCGGTTCCAACCTACGAATTGGCCAAAAGATTGCTCAAACAGCACTTTAAATAATCTGACTATGCGTGGGTCTTTGTTTGGTCAGGCCAGTGTGAAATCTGTTAAGATTGTTAAAAGACATGAAGTTAAAAATAATCTTAGAGAGAATACTGACATGGCATTCGAGCAATCCCCCTTACCTTTCGCACCTGATGCTTTAGAATCCGCTGGAATGAAAGCTGAAACGTTTGAGTATCACTACGGTAAGCACCATAAAGCTTATGTTGACAACCTCAATAAGTTGATAGAAGGCAAACCTGAATTCGCAGGTAAATCCTTAGAAGACGTTATCGTCATGACAGCAGGCAACGCAGACCAAGCGGGGATCTTCAATAATGCTGCTCAAGTGTGGAACCACAGCTTTTTCTGGAACAGCCTGAAAGCAGGCGGCGGCGGTGCTCCGACAGGTGACTTATTGAAGAAGATTGAAGGAGCATTTGGTAGCTATGATGCATTCAAAACTGAGTTTGCAGCCGCAGCAGCGACTCAGTTCGGCAGCGGTTGGGCATGGCTTGTTGAAGACGCAGGTACTCTGAAAATTACTAAGACAGTGAATGCTGATAACCCGTTAACCAAGGGACAGAAGCCATTGCTGACCTTGGATGTTTGGGAGCATGCCTACTATATAGACTTCCGCAATGCTCGCCCTGGCTACATTGCTAACTACTTGGATAAGCTTGTGAATTGGGACTTTGTGGCTGCTAATTTGGCGGCGTAATTACTTCAAGACTTGATTTAAAAGGGCAATCTTCTAACTTTGGAAGATTGCCCTTTTTTTAATCATTTATTTATTATTTGCCTAAGGCAGAATGATGTGACGAGTATCATCGAAATCCAAAATGCCCCGATCGCGGAGTTGGCCCAGAAGCCGAGTAATCGTGACGCGGGTGGTGCCGATCGCATTTGCAAAATGCTGATGGGTTAGACGAATGGTGATGCGATTTACCGATTTTCCATTTAGGGTAATGGGGGAGCTGATTTCTCGCTTCAGCAACGCTAAAAATTCCACAAGTCGATCTTCCACTCGGCGATAACTCGCGATCGCCAATAGTGATTCACTCTGTTGAAGCCGACGCTTCAGTTGGCCAAATAAACATTGTGTCATCTCAGGTGACTGTAAAACTTCTTGCCAGTTCAAGCGCATGAGATCAACATCAGAAAGCGCTACCGCACTGTAGGGCTGCATAGAGCTAAGGGGTTCACCAAAGGGCATTAGCGGCGAAATCAGGCTCAAGATAGCTTCATCTCCATTAGGATAAAGAGTACTGAGTTGCACCACGCCCCGATATACGAGCCAAATGTCTTGTTCATAGAGGGGAATGGATTGCCCTCTACGGAAAGTTTTCAAGCCTCTTCGCTGGTAGAGGGCTTCAAAAACTTCCTGAATAGGAGCAAAAGGGACAGAGGTCGATCGTGTTGGCTGGACGATTGATGAGAGTTGCATGAGCTAACCTTAAAAATTCACAAGAAATAGTGACTTAGTGCATACTCAGTGCCGACCTAGCACTGAATGTCCATAGATTGGGGAATGCCCTTGTGTGAAAGATGAGAAATAATGTGAAAGGCGAGGAATAAAAAGTACTCCACAAAATTTTATCCTATGGGTCTTCTAGACTTAGCTGCTTTTTTCTATCCTTGTGGTAGAGGGAATACCATAAATTGAAACTAGAATGTGCAGACTTAAGCTAAGCGAGTATGGATTTAAATAAAATGCGTATAAGTTAAAACTAAACAGTTCGAGCTTTAGCAATTAATGTAAAGGATGAAGTTCAAGATAAGGTAATTAACACATTGAACTTTGGTTAAATTCGGAGGAATATTACTTCTGGAGCCTATTATATTTTCTGAGCTGATTAATAGGAGTTAAATCGCGGAATCAAATCGTAGTATCCAAGGGTTGCTTATCTGGGGGGAGTTCTCAATAATAGAGGGGCGGATATCGGGCGATCGTTATGGAGTTTTCTGAGTCAACAACCGAACAGCCAACCCACTATGAGCGATTGGGGATTCAGGTTTCAGCATCTAGCGGAGACATTCGGCGGGCTTACCGGGAATTAAGTCGGCAATATCATCCGGATACAACACGCTTGCCACCGTCGATCGCGACACAAGAATTCTTAGTTCTGAATGACGCTTATGCCACGCTGAGCAATCCTGAACGTCGTCTACATTACGATCGGTCCATTGGCTACTCCTCTATTTCAATGGTGCGATCGATTCCATCGCTGTATTCAGAGTCTTCCAAGTCTTCAGGCTCTAACTCCAGGAATCCCCCTGTGAGGCCACACACCCAGTTTGATCCTCAATTCAGCGCCTATTTAGACGCAGAAGATCGGTCCTTGTCGGCGGGTGAACAGTTTGCTCTTTTTTTGATGGGAGCGACATTTGTGGGATGTCTTGGATTGGTGATCTTGTTAAGTGTGCTCAAAACTTGATACCGTAGGCGTTTAGGATGTGTTTTTCTAGCTATACAATCCACACAATTAGCCTTCATGTTAAATCTGCCTCCCTCAAATACAGCCCTCTACAACCATCCACTGCCGCAATTGGAAGCGTGGCTTCTCTCCTTGGGCTGCCGTCAAGATGAACGATTGCGACATCGCTGGACAGTCATGCGAGCGTCTTGGCAAGCCGAGCTGTTATTGGACACAGAACAAGTGATCGTGCGATATGTTGGCGGCGGCGTTGGGGAAGTGGTGCGATCGTTTAAGTATTCCTTGAGTCGTCAGGATATTGAGGAAGCCATCTTTGCGGGACCATAGCACTGGCGTGCTGGAGCATCGCGATCAAGACCATCGCGATCGAGCTGATCGAGTGAGTCAAGTTAATCCTTTAAAAATCACTTTCCTCGGGAAATTATGTCTGCTCCACTCTGGCCTTACGTTACGCCCGGAATCCCGGATGATTATTTTGATACTTTACCGGGCATTCCCATCACACAGCGGGAAGTTCGCCTGTTGATGCTGTCCTACTTGCGGCTTCAAATTGACTCGGTTCTGTGGGATATTGGAGCCGGAACAGGTACGATTCCAGTGGAGGCGGGGCTTTTTTCTCCCAGAGGCAAAATTGTGGCGATCGAGCGTGATGGGGAAGTAGCCAGCCTGATTCAGCGAAATTGCGATCGATTTGGGGTCAAGAACGTGGAAGTCATTGAGGGCAGTGCCCCAGAGTGTTTGGCTGGATTGCAGACCTCGCCCGATCGGATTTGTTTGGAAGGAGGGCGACCCATTAAACCCATTTTGAGTGCAGTTTGGCAACGGCTGAAACCGGGTGGACGAATTGTCACCATTGCACCGAGCCTAGAAAGCTTGTATCAGGTATCAGAGAGCTTTGCCGAGTTACAGGTGCGCAATATTGAGATCGTACAGTCGGCGATTAATCGGTTAGAAAAGCGAGGCAATCATCAGGTGTTTGCCGCAGTGGATCCGATGTTTGTGTTGAGTGGTGAAAAGCTATGAATTCTGAGGATCTAGGAGATGATAAATCTAGGCCAGAATTTCCAAGAATCCAGTACAGTTACAGTGACTAGATGACAGTATTTTAGTCATTCCTTAATCTTCAGTCTTAAATTTTCAGGTGAATGAGTTGCGATCGAAAACCCTAAAGCGAATCATTAGTGGCGTGGTTGCGATTGTGGCTGCCATCACCATGCTTGTTTTGGGTGGCTGGTATTTCACAATTGCGTTGGCCGTACTGGTGTATTTGGGGCAGTTAGAATATTTTCGTCTGGTGGCAGCAAAGGGGATGTTTCCAGCGGTGCGGACGACGATGATTCTGAGTCAGGCGTTGATGCTGATGTCTCACGTAAATCCGACTTTGACCGATGCCCTGTTGCCGATCGCTGTCACCTTAATTTGTTTTTATCTTTTATTTCAGCCAAAACTAGCCACGATCGCAGATTTATCCGCCTCTGTCATGGGCTTGTTTTATACGGGTTTTTTACCTAGTTTTTGGATTCGACTGCGAGACTTGGGCCAAAGTGCGGTTAGTAACTTGCCCCTTGATGGATTTTGGATAGAGGGTACAACAGAACTGCCCCAAGGGTTGCGGGTAACATTATTAGCCTTTAGCTGTATTTGGGCCGCAGATATTGGAGCTTATGTGATGGGCCGAATGGTTGGGAAAACGCCGCTCTCTGATATCAGTCCAAAAAAAACTTGGGAAGGTGCCTTCTTTGGAACCCTAGGTAGCATTTTGGTGGCGATCGTTGGAGCCAAGATGATGGGCTGGGGATTTTTTGGTGTAACGGGCGCGCTATTTGGGTTGATGATTGGAGTGGTGAGTTTATTGGGCGATCTAATCGAATCTTTGATGAAGCGAGATGCTGGAGTAAAAGATTCTGGCGATTTGATTCCAGGTCATGGCGGCATTCTCGATCGGACTGATAGCTATTTATTTACAGCACCGTTGGTCTATTATTTTGTGACTTTATTGGTGCCGTTGGTTAAGTGATCATTAAAGGATTAGTGCAAATCAATGGATTCATTCGATGTTTTCCGAATTAAATTTTTAATATCATTCAAATCCACAAACTGATCGGCAAGATTTATTAATTGCTCATTCGTATTAGCACGAAGACTAAATAGCTCAATTTTCACGCCACGGTAAGACAACGTATCTACCGCATAATTCAGATCGCCTGTACCACTAAGCAGCACCAACGTATCGCAATAATTACCCAACATCAACATATCCACCGCCATTTCCACATCCATATTTGCCTTCCGACTCCCATCCGGCAAGGTAATCAAATCTTTTGTGACAACCCGATAACCATTTCGCCGCATCCATAACAAGAACCCCTGCTGGCGCTCATTCGCACTATCGATTCCCGTATAAAAATAGGCCCGCAACAAAGGACGATCATTCTTGAGATGAGCCAAAAGCTTCAAATAGTCAATTTCGATTTGTAACTGTAGCGCCGCATAAAATAAACTGGCCCCGTCAATCAAAATAGCTATACGACGTTTCTGATGGGAGGCAGAAGACTGATGCTGAGGAAGAAAATATTCCGTAGCCGCCAACAAAGCAGAATCATGGTAAAGAAAATCAGACACATTACCGTATCCAGAATTCCCTTCAGGAGGGCGATTGGACTGCATAAACAGTCTCCTAAAAATTTTAAAGGAACAACAAAACTAAGAAGTAAAAATTGAGATCAAAGAGATAAGCTCGACGAAATAGGTGATTTTGTTGATTTTATCAAAATGAAATTTACCAAATCTAACCATTGGTAAAATTTGTGTTGTTCTTATAGTACGAAATCTATCAATATAATTAAGATTGCCTCAGAAATAATATAACTCTTGACGAATATCCATGGTTTCACTCCGACTTTTGTGTCGAATTCCGCGTATTGCAGCATTATTCAGAACTAGGGTAGAACAGTGAGGCGGCCAAGGCAGGATATTTTGCCTAATTCGATCGTCACCTCAGTCATAGACGTACCCGGACCGAGATCAAATTCATAGCCATTAAGTTCTGTTATTGCCATCCCTCGTTTAGCTTTTGCATGGGGAAGCCAGGTCGGGTTTTGGAGCGAAATTTTATTGGGCTGAGTAAGTTGAAGCCCAGTACGAATGGCAATCTCTGTCGCATTAGCATCACCAGAGCTAGACGGTAGACTTCCACACAAAATAATGATGCCATCTTGTAATTTAGCTTTAAGATTTGTAATCGTTAAGCGCTTCTGAGAATTCGCTTCACCGGATCCCAAAATCCCCATCAAAAATTGGGTTACAGCCTCCTGAATCATCGGTGTGCAGAGCGATCGGTTTAGATCGTCTTCAGATAACGAGAATTTGAGATCGATGGGGAATTCTGCCAACAGTTTTAACGCCTTACCTCGCATCACTTGACTAAGGTTGACTTGAATTTCTTGAGCTGTAAGCTGAAGATCTCGGATGTGGATACCTTGATAGACTGCCGCTACCACAGACGCTTCAATTCTGGGGATCTTGCCCGCAAGAATCTGCCGATCGCCCGCCTGAATCGAAAGTTTAAGGTCTTCAAGATGCTCTGTTTGAGACTTTAACCAAAGCCGAACTGCCGGGGCCAATACCTTGCTAATCAATCCTGACGATCGTTTGGGATTTTGGTCTTCAGTCAATGGGTCGGGCAAGGTATCAATCAATATATCAGTCGAATCTTTTTGAGCATCGGGCATCGATTCAGGCATAGGAAGAGTATGGTTGAGGACGTACCGAATTTAAGAATAGGCCATGGCGCACCCTCGTTCACACCGATCGTCTCGATCGAAATCATCTCGGTCAAAATCATTTCGTCAATCAAGCCCAGCAAAACCCGAATATTTCCACGAGAGCATCGGCAGCATTCCCGGCACATTACAAATCCGGCCTGAATCTGCGCCGCCTGAAATCGAAATTTTAGATTACACATCCGATAGCTGTGAACACCAG
The DNA here is from genome assembly GCA_043739045.1 of Synechococcales cyanobacterium. Classification (GTDB taxonomy): domain Bacteria; phylum Cyanobacteriota; class Cyanobacteriia; order Leptolyngbyales; family Leptolyngbyaceae; genus JAAFJU01. The sequence goes on along the minus strand of JAYUEW010000031.1, from coordinate 1,209 downwards.
CACAAGCTGACTCCCTTAGAAATTAAGTCCTACTTAGAACGATCGTCAATAACCTGGATTGATCTGAAAGGCTTGGGGCATGAAGAGACGCTACGTCAAGTTGGTGAAGTCTTCCAGTTGCATCCTCTACTATTGGAAGACATTGTAAATATCCCCCAACGCCCAAAAGTACAGGACTCAGCGGACCAATTGTTGATAATTGCTCGCATGGTGGTTTTGACAGGGAGGCTGGAGGAGAATGCTCTAAATTCGGCCTTCATGACTGAACAAGTGAGCTTCGTGGTGGGGTCGAACTATCTCTTAACAGTTCAAGAAGAGCCAGATTATGACTGCTTTGAAATCGTCCGATCGCGCCTGCGAGATGGCCGGGGCACAATCCGAAAACAAGGAGCCGACTACTTAATGTATGCGCTGCTAGATTCGATTATTGATGGATTTTTTCCGGTTTTAGAAGTCTATGGCGAAGCTTTGGAACTCCTCGAAGACGAAGTAGTCGCCAATCCGACAGCTCATACGCTTGAAAAAATCCATCAAATGAAGCGCGATTTAATTACACTTCGCCGCGCCATCTGGCCCCAACGAGATGCGATTAATTCCTTGATTCGGGATGAGAACCCATTGGTTGGCGATGAGGTAAGGCTACATTTGCGGGACTGTTATGACCATGCCGTGCAGGTAATGGACATGGTGGAGACCTACCGGGAAGTCGCGTCTAGTTTGATGGATGTCTATCTTTCGTCCGTGAGCAATCGGATGAACGAAATCATGAAGTTTCTGACCGTGATTTCCAGTATTTTTATCCCGTTGACATTCATTGCTGGTGTTTATGGCATGAACTTTAACCCTGAAAAATCGCGGTTTAATATGCCAGAACTCAACGAACCCTACGGGTATGTCATTTGTTTGGGTTTGATGGCGATCGTGGCGATCGGTATGGTGACATTCTTTTGGCGTAAAGGCTGGTTTAGCAGCTATGCCATGCAGCCCAGGTCCAAGTCTTACGATCGTAGTCGTCGTAATTCTTCTTGAAGTTCTGCCACTTGACGACGCATATCTTCAACAGGATTGCCGCTGCTTTCAGATTTAGGAGCTTGCTCTGGCTTGACGATTTCTGGCTGAGCGGTGGACTGGCTCGGTGAATTACTCTTCGAGGCAGAACCCTCATCCTCATCCACAATCTCAATGCGGCGGGGTTCTTTGGGCTTATCT
>JAYUEW010000030.1:0-10976 GCA_043739045.1 Synechococcales cyanobacterium | reverse complement strand
AAATTTTGTCCTGATGGGAATCGCACTATTACGGTTAGGAAGAAATTCTCAACGGGGTATTTGGTTAGCTCATAGTTGCAGTAGTGTTGCCGCTACGATTTCTCTACTGTCTTTAGTTGGGTATCTATTTGAAGTCGATATTGCCACAAGGCTGACCATCCTCACAACATCTCAGGCCATACACACAAGCCTGACTTTTTTAATACTCTATGTCGGTATTTTAGCGATCCGTCCCAAAGAGGGATTAATGCAAGTGATGACTAGTGAATTAGTCGGAGGGGAGATGGCGCGGAGGTTACTGCCTTGGGCGATCGTCTTTCCCATAGCCTTAAACTGGCTCACTTTTCAGGGCCGCAAATTAGGCTGGTATGATAGTCAATCTGAATATATATTACAGATAACTTTTGAAATTTTCACCTTCTCAATCATCATCTGGGGCACGGCTCGATATCTAAATCACATAGACTTAAGGCGAAAACAAGCTGAATTAGCCCTTAACGCGATTAATGAAACCTTAGTATCTGAACGTAAAGCATTGCGAAATAGTGAAGAGCAGTTCCGCAATGCTTTTGAAAATGCCCCGATCGGCAAGGCGATCGTTGGACTCAATGGACAATTTATTAAGGTCAATTCTGCTTTATGTGAGATTGTTGGCTATCCCTCAGAAGAGTTACGAAACTTAACCTTTCAAGACATAACTCATCCCGACGATTTGGAATTAGATCTTAGTTATATTGAGCAGTTATTAACGGATAAAATTTCCACATATCAAATGGAAAAACGATATTTTCATCAGCAAGGCCATATTATTTGGATTCTACTCAATGGAGCACTAATAAGAGATGAGCAGGGAAATCCACTCCATTTTATTGCTCAGATTCAAGATATTATGGCTCGAAAAGCATCTCAAAAAGAACTGGAACTTCAAAGCCTGATTATTCAGAACATGGCGGGTGGTGTGGCGTTAATCAAAGCCTCAGATCTAATCATCGAATACACCAATCCTAAATTTGACAGTATGTTTGGTTATGCAAAAGGAGAACTCGTAGGTCAGCCTGTGGATATCGTTAATTATGTGGATACAGAGGTAACACCAGATGCATCAGTGATGGATATCGTCGAGCAAATCGATCGCTATGGGGAAGCGCAATACGAAGTCCACAACAAGAAAAAAGATGGCACACTCTTTTGGTGTAACGTACATACCTCTAGATTTGAGCATCCTGAATATGGAGTTGTCTATGTTGCCGTTCAGGAAGATGTAACGGAGCTAAAACTTGCCGAGCAAGCCTTGCAAACTAGCACAAATCGCCTTCACTTTCTCCTGAACTATAGCCCTGTTGTCATCTTTGGTTGTAAACCAGGTGGTGATTATGGCGCAACATTTATCAGCGAAAACGTCAAAGATTTATTGGGCTACGAACCGCAAGAATTTTTAGAAGACAGTGAATTTTGGACCAACCATATCCATCCAGAGGATGTAGAAAGAGTTTTCAAAGGGATAACCAAGCCATTTATCAATGATTTTTATTCCCATGAATATCGTCTTCTACGCTTAGATGGGGACTATCGCTGGATGCTCGCTCAACTCAGGCTAGTTCGAGATAGTGATGGCAAACCAACTGAAATCTTGGGATATTTAATTGATATTAGCGATCGCAAACATACGGAGTTACTTGAGCAAGCAAAAGAAGCTGCCGAATCAGCAAACCGAGCTAAGAGTATCTTTCTCTCGAATATGAGCCATGAACTCCGCACTCCTCTCAATTCAATTTTAGGATTTACCCAATTGATGCTCAATGAGGACTCTCTTTCTCCATCGTCTCAAGAACGTCTACAGATTGTGACCCGTAGCGGAGAATATTTATTGGATTTAATTAACGATATTTTAGACTTATCTAAAATTGAAAGCGGACGAATGACCCTCAATAATTCTGAATTTGACTTGAAAAGGCTATTAAAATCGATTGAAGAAATGTTGCGCGTTAAAGTCCAACCGAAAGAGGTGAGGCTAATTTTCCAGCTAGATCCCAATCTTCCTTCATTTATACATACGGATCAGAAAAAACTATATCAAGTCCTAGTCAATCTCCTCGGTAATGCAATCAAGTTTACGAATCAAGGCAGCGTCATTCTACGGATAAATGTAGCATCAACCGATGAAACCTCTTGTAATCTATATTTCGAGATCGAAGATACAGGCGTGGGAGTTGCTCCAGAAGAAATTGATAACTTATTTAAAGTATTCGTCCAAGCCCAAGCGGGAAATAATTTGAATCAAGGCACGGGGCTTGGGTTAGCCATCAGTCAAAAAATTATCCAACTCATGGGCAGTCAGATTCATGTTAAGAGTACTTTAAATCAAGGTAGTATCTTCTCCTTTAATATTAAAGTGCCCTTACCTCAAGTTGCACTTTTTACCTCACAACCTCTCAATCAACGAGTTATTGGTTTAGCGCCTAATCAACCGATTTACCGTATCCTTGTCGTTGAAGATTCACCAGAAAATCGACTTTTGTTAGTCGGGATACTGGCTAACATCGGCTTTGAGGTGAGGGAGGCAACGGATGGAAGGGAAGCGATCTCATTGTGGGAAGGTTGGTCGCCCCATCTAGTTTTGATGGATTTACGAATGCCCTTCATGGACGGGTACACGGCGATAAAACGAATTCGAGAGAATCCTAAGAACCAAGAAACAATGGTGATTGCTTTAACAGCCAGTGTGTTTGAAGACGATCGCGAAAATGTTTTAAGTATGGGGTGTAACGACTTTATTCGTAAGCCATTTCAGCAGAAGGAACTATTTGACAAAATTGGTAAATATTTAAGGGTGCAATATTGTTATCAACCTGTGGAAGAATCTCGTCAGAAATCTTCTGTTGAACCACTGTCTGTAGGAGCGTTGTCTGAGATGTCTCCTCAGTGGTTAGAAGCGATGTATCAGGCGGCTTACTATCTTGATGCGGAGGTGATGAATGAATTGATTGAGCAAATCCCTAAATCCGATGTTAATTTATCTAGAGCTTTGACTGATTGTATTAACAACTTTAACTGTGACCGAATACTGGAACTAATTCGATCGTTAAAGGGGATTTAAGAAGCCCCTACGCTGGTAACAAAAAACACGATCTCGGCTTATTCAGACCCCATGGTCGGATCTAAATCCGATCGGTATGCTACTTACTTAAAACGAACTTATTTAAATTTTGGAGTGCTTCAACTTTAAATAAGGTTGATTTATCTAGCTACGAACTTTCGGGCAAGCAGAGGAAGTAGCTGTTTCGCACGCGCTGAGGCAAGGGTGTTGGTAGGCCTCTTCGGTAGTTAGATCAGGTGGAATTTGGCCAAAAACCATATCGCAACTATAGTCCTCGAAATTTGGCGTTAAGGTGACAGGAATCCCAAAATCTTCCGTAAAAAAGTCTTGGGTAGGCAGTTTACACATATTGACGCACATGCCGACGCACTCGCTCTGTTCTAGATATCGACATTTAACAATGTGGACATTGCTGCGCTGGAGTTGGGTCGTGCCATCTGGATTGGTGATCTCAGCCTCGCGAACTTCACAAGGGCCAACCAGCCAAGTAAACAACTTCGTAGCAAACCAAGCATTTAGTTCACAGACTAACCGGGTTGGCTTAACTAACGTGCGAATAAGCCACAGGACAGGGGAGGGGACCAACGATCGTAGCACTACCGTTACAAGAGCTTGCTGCTCGGAAGCATTTCGCCCCCGCATGATTCGTTGGGACAAGTCTACAAACCCGTCATAACCGGGAAGATGGGTTTTTTGACCGACTGCATTGGACATTTTTTTTGCAAAGATCCAAATAAATGCACGATCGATCGCATTGTCGTGATAAATAGTTTTCTCTGGAGCTTGAAGGTTTGAATTCATGGTGAGTTGTGGGGAGATCAAGGAGAGAGAGAGCCGGAACGCACGTCAAGCATCGTTCATTGTACGGTCAGAGATTATGGTAAATTCAGGGCAAGAATCTAAGCTCCTTTAAGTTTAGACTTTACATTCAAGCTTTGCCCTACTATTTCCGCCTAGATTATGCCGATTACTACGATCGCCCAACAATTTTCCCACACTGGACCAGTGGCGGACGTGAAAACCTTAGGCAATGGTAATATTAACGACACCTTTTTAGTTACGACCCAGGCGGGCGATCGGTTTGTACTTCAGCGCATCAATACCCAAGTGTTTCGTCATCCGCAATGGGTGATGGAGAACATGAAAATTGTGACGGAACATATTCACAGCAAACTTCAAGCCCAAAAACTTAACGGCGATCGATTAGAACGGCGATGGGAGACCCCTCGAGTCATTTTGACGAACTCTGGGGCAGATCATTTTGTAGATGAGACCCATGCATTTTGGCGAGCGATTAGTTTTATTGACCAAGCGGAAACGATCGATCGAATTGAAGATCCCGTTCATGCTGTTGAGGTTGGGATTGCACTCGGAACATTTCACGGATTGGTCGGCGATATTGCGGCGGCGGATTTGCATGACACATTAGAAGGCTTTCATCTGACCCCTGTATATCTAGAGCAATATCACCAAGTTTTATTGAATTCCACATTGCGACAAACGCCAGAAATCGATCGGTGTTTGCAGTGGGTCAGCGATCGGACCTCATTTGCAACCATACTGGAAGATGCGAAGCGATCGGGGAAATTGTCGCTCCGAATTATGCATGGCGATCCAAAGGTGAATAATGTCATGTTTGATTCAATGACGCATAAAGCAATCAGTATGGTAGATCTCGATACGGTGAAGCCGGGATTGATTCACTATGATATTGGGGATTGTTTACGATCGGGTTGCAATGTAATGGGCGAAGAGGCGAAAAACTGGGAAGCGGTTCAGTTTGATATTGGGTTGTGCGAGATTATTTTACAAGGCTATTTACCACAGGTTAAGGGACTTCTCACGAGTTTTGATTATGATTTTATTTATGATTCAATCCGATTGATTACCTTTGAGTTAGGGTTACGTTTTTTGACGGATCATTTAGCAGGAGATACGTATTTTAAAACAAATTACCCTACTCATAATTTACAGCGCGCTATGGTTCAATTCCAATTAATGAAAAGTCTAGAGAACCAAGAAGATAAGGTCAGAAAGATGGTTGAGGCTCATAAAAAGATAATCTAACTAATGCATAGAGGAATTCTCGGCACCCTAGAATTGTTGAATCTCTCACCGATCGTACCGCGATTACGCTAGGCTATAGACGCAAAATCTTGCTTTTTCACCCTACACATTATGACTCTTTCTACTGTCCCTGTAACTGTTTTGACAGGCTATCTAGGTTCTGGCAAAACTACACTACTCAACCGAATTTTGACCCATGAACATGGAAAAAAAATTGCGGTTATTGTGAATGAATTTGGAGAGGTGGGAATTGACCATCAGTTGGTGGTGAATGCGGATGAAGAGATTTTTGAGATGAATAATGGTTGCATTTGTTGCACCGTGCGTGGAGATTTAATTCGGATTATTAGTAATCTAATGCGACGGCGCGATAAGTTTGATCATTTGGTTATTGAGACAACCGGACTGGCTGATCCGGCTCCGGTAATTCAAACGTTTTTTGTGGATGATGCTGTACGAGAGCAGGCGACGCTGGATGCGGTAGTGACAGTGGTGGATGCGAAACATATTATTCAACATTGGGATGCAGATGAGGCCCTCGAACAAATTGCGTTTGCGGATATTGTGATGTTGAATAAAACGGATTTAGTGACGGTTGATGAGTTGGATCAATTAGAGACTCGGATTCGATCGATGAATGCATTTGCAAAAATCTACCGAACTCAGGACTCGCAGATTGAAATGGATAATATTCTGGGGGTAGGTGCATTTGATTTAGATCGTACGTTAGAAGTAGAACCTGGTTTTCTCACGGATGACCATGCCCATGAACATGATGAGGGAATTATATCTGTTGCACTTTTAGAATCAGCGCCCATTGATGGGGAAAAGCTACATAACTGGATTACCGAATTACTGCGAACAAAGGGACAAGATATTTTCCGAATGAAAGGGATTTTAAATGTGGGTGGAAGTGATCATCGGTATGTATTTCAGGGTGTACATATGATTTTTGATGGCAAGGTCGATCGGTTGTGGAAACCACAGGAACAACGCAAAAGTGAGTTGGTATTTATCGGACGTAATCTCGATCGGAAAATGCTGGAGAGTGAGTTTCAGGATTGTCTGGTGAAGTAAAGATGCACTGCGTTGAACTATCGAATTTTGAATTGGATGAGTACGTGACTGCGATCGCTTGGATGCCTGATGGATCCGGGTTTGTGGCAGCGACGGCTCGTGGGGAGATTGTCTGTTTGAACAAAAATCTCGATTCCCCTAAATCCCCATTGATAAGGGGGACGAAGAGTTTAAGAGAGGCTGATGGATTTTCGATCGATGCGTTGAAATGGTCGGCGGATGGTGTTTTCTTGGCGGCGGCAGGACAGAGGGGGGCGTTGTATGTTTGGGATGGGAGGGAGCTTGTTACGACATTGATATATTCAGGATGGATTGACCAATTGGCATGGCATCCGGGGCGATCGTTACTTGCCTTTGGAGTGGGTAAAATAATTAATATCTGGAATGCTGAGACACAAACCATTGAATCAAGTTTGGAACTGCTAGAGTCATCAGTTTTAGGATTGACTTGGAATGCTCAGGGCGATCGGTTGATGGCTTCTGGAAATCGGGTAGTGAAATGCTGGGATGTAGAAAACTGGAATACTACACCGCAAGTTTGGCCGCAAGTTTGGGAGTTGAGTGCAGCTTGTGGGTCGATCGATTGGGCACCGGGGGATTTGTTTTTTGCAGCGGGGTGTTTCGATCGGACAGTAATTGTTGCTTCAGAATTTGGGAGTGATAATCCCTGGCGAATGAGTGGTTTTCCCGAGAAGGTGTCATTGGTCGCTTGGTCATCGGTGATGAATCCTGCGACGGAGTGTCCCCTGTTGGCGACGGTAAGCAGGGACGGGATTGTGATCTGGAACTGGACTGGAGAGAGTTGGGATGGAACTATTATTAGTTCGGGGGGTGGGCGAATCAATTCGATCGCTTGGCAGCCGGGGAGTTTAGTGTTCGCGATCGCAGTGGAAGAACGGGTTGAATTAAGAATGCTCCAAATTTCTTCTAATATAGACCTGTAGCGATCGCGCTTCAAGCCCCAAAAAGTAATTCCCTTCGACTCATCATGGAAACCCGCGCTGCTGAAGTTCAATCCCTCTTCGATCGGATTGCCCCCGTTTACGACCAACTCAACAACACCCTTAGTTTTGGCCAGCACCAAATTTGGAAACTGATGGCCGTCAAATGGGCAGAGCCTAAGCTGGGCGATCGTGCCCTCGATATCTGCTGTGGGAGCGGAGATGTGGCTGCATTGCTGAGCGATCGGGTTGGGGCTGACGGCACGGTAATTGGGTTGGACTTTGCAGAAGAAATGTTGGACTTCGCAAGGCAGCGCAATCTTGAGAAAAAAAACATTCAATGGGTTCCTGGAGATGCGCTAGAGTTGCCGCTACCGGATGCTCATGTCGATTGCATCACGATGAGTTATGGATTGCGAAATGTGGTTGACATTCCCAAAGCGTTTGAAGAAATGTATCGCGTGCTAAAACCAGGAAAAAAAGTAGCCATTCTTGACATGCATCGCCCAAGCAATCCTGTTATCCGTCGATTTCAACAATGGTATCTCGATAATCAAGTCGTACCCGCTGCCGCCAAATTAGGATTTGTCGATGAATATGCTTATATTGCCCCTAGTCTCGATCGATTTCCGACGGGAGACGAGCAAGTAAAAATAGCCATCACCGCAGGTTTTACAAAAGCAATCCATTATCCGATCGCAGGCGGTACTATGGGAGTGCTGGTTTTGACAAAATAAGCCCGCAAATCAACTGAACTTATTCAACTGAACTTATTCAACTGCACTAGGGTTTAGCTGTGGAAACCTCCCAGATTTGGTCACTCGCAACACCTCCCATTGTCGGGGGCATCATTGGATACTTCACCAATGACATTGCCATTCGCATGTTATTTCGGCCCTATCGAGCAAAATTTATAGGAGGCTATCAAATCCCATTTACTCCCGGCGTTATCCCCCGCAATCAAGGAAAGCTGGCCAAACGAATTGCTGATAGCATCATGGGATCCTTGCTAACCCCTGATGAAATTCAAGGCATCGCACGAAGAGTATTACAAGTCGATCGGGTTAAAGCTGCTATTCTCTGGATGTTGCGACTTTCATTAGAACAAATAAAAACTGGGCGCGCTGAGAATACAACCAAAGTATTAGCCAATATTCTACAAGATTTATTCGGAGAATCATTACCGAAATTACTACAGACTTTAGCGAAGCGCAACGATTTTTTAGAAGAACAAATCAATCAAATTTTCGATCGAGTTTTACTTGAGTTTCAATTGAATGCAGATCAATCCGGAAAGCTCTCTAAATGGCTACTAGAGAGTATTTTATCTCCTGAAAATCTGCGTCTTGCATTAGTCGATTTTCTAACCGATCGCAACATAAAAATCATTGACGATCGCTTTCGCGAAAAAACTAGTGGAACGTATTGGGTCGTGGCGAACATATTTGGATTAAAGAATTCTTTAGTAGGTCTGCGAACTTTTTGTTTAGATGAACAAGAGACTGCCAACAGGACAATTGCTGAATTGATTATTTCATTACGAGTCCGTCAACGCCTTCAAGAACTATTTCAGAATTTATCATTACAAAATTTTCCAGTTTTCACCATTCGCCAACTCCGAGCCACCATGGGCGAAAGCGTTCGTGGCTACTTGCGTGAAAAGGGGGCAGAACTTTTACAAGAATTAACTTCATCGGTTAAATGGGATCGAGCCGCTTCGGTCATCCTCGGTCGATTGAAAAGTTTAGAGGCTATTGGTGAATCATTAGATGTCGTGAGCTATGAGTTGGCAGTTGTCCTCGATCGGTATTTAGAGCGTGACCTAGAAGCCATTGTGATGGAAGTGATTCCCATTTTGCAAATCGACCAAGTAATCATTAGCCGTGTTGTTGCGACACCGCCCGAAGAAATGGAGGCAGGTATTAATGAATTGATTCAAACCGAACTACAGGCTATTGTTAATCTTGGTGGAGTCTTAGGGGTCGTTATTGGTGCCTTGCAAGCATTATCGATCTTCTGGCAACAATGAAAAAGACTCTCTACTTAAAATATTTCCCGATTATTGTTAGAATATTTTTTTAAATGATTGACACCTTTTAGTGATTGGCACCATGGTAGTTTCTTCTTTAGTAAACACTTCTCCTCCATTGAATTGGTCAGATCTTGAAGCACTGACTCACGACTTTCAGACCGATCGGGTCAATGGTCCGACCAATGCCCAAGCAACCTTGCGATTGTTTGGACAATCCGAATCAGATGTCCGTGTCACCTTGTTTCGAGACAATCATGCTTGGTGCCCCTACTGCCAAAAAATCTGGCTCTGGCTTGAAGAAAAGCAAATTCCCTATCGCATTCAAAAAGTAACCATGTTTTGTTATGGCGAAAAGGAGAGTTGGTATAAGCGAAAAGTACCATCGGGAATGCTTCCAGCTCTCGAACTTGATGGCAAAATTATTACCGAAAGTGATGATATTTTAATTGCATTAGAGCAAGTCTTTGGACCGCTGAAGTTGGGAATGAATGACTCGGCTGTAGTATCAATGCGGCGATTAGAACGATTGTTATTTCGGGCTTGGTGTGGATGGTTGTGTCAGCCTGCTCGATCGGCCCGTGATGAAGCGCGAAATCGAGAGATGTTTATCAAAATTGTAGAACAAGTTGAAGCTGCGATCGGTCAAACCCCTGGCCCTTATTTTCTAGCCGAATTTGGCACCGCAGATGTAATCTTCACGCCCTACGTCGAGCGGATGAATGCCAGTCTTTACTACTACAAAGGCTATTCTCTGAGACAAAATAATCCTCGATTCAGCGATTGGTTTGATGCAATGGAAACCCGCAGTACCTATCGCGGGACTCAGAGCGACTTTCATACCCATGTCCATGACCTTCCGCCGCAGATGGGTGGATGTTCGGAAAATGGCGAACCCCAAATGCTGGCAAACAAATTACGGGTCGATCGGGGTCCCTGGCAAGGTCTCCCCGATGTCACCTATCCCGAACCGGAAAGCTCCCGTAAAGAAGCGCTCGATCGGGTTATTAAACATCGCAGTAATATCATTCGAGTCAATCCCGTATCGGATGAATTATTTGATGAAGCCTTGCGCTGTGCCTTAACTCATTTGATGACAGGAGCCGTTTGTCAGCCGCAGTCAGGTACGGAAGTCGGATTACGGTATTTACGCGATCGGATTAATGTCCCCCGCGATATGTCAATTCACGCTGCAAAACGTCTTAGAGAATCCCTAGAACAAACAGCAGCATTGCTCAGCGATCGTCAATCAACTCCTATTCCTATTCGCGATCGGCGCGATCAGAATCCAATTGAATTTGCAAGTTAATGGGTGAGGTTAAACAAATCGGCGTTGGGAATTTAAGGTATGAGAAATAAGGATCATGCTATGAACTGCCCTGAGTGCAACAGTACTAACACCCATAAAAATAGTATCAAAAGAGGTAAACAAAATCACATTTGCTATGACTGTCGTCGTCAGTTTGTCATCCACAATGAAAAATCTCCGGGCTACAGCAAGGAAATCAAAAAAGACTGTCTCTTTGGCTGGGTGTTAGGCGACCCTAGCGCAGAGACTTTTCGTTCCTTATGGGCTTTGGTCTCAATCTGGCAATACTACTTCTAACGTCAGTTTTGGATAAGGTAGATGGCTAGAAAAGGCAAAAAAAGGAGGATCCGTTAGGCTGAAGTTGTAAACCAATCAGCAGGTTCCTCCCCTATGTCTAGCTTAGAAGAACTGTTTTGCCCTGTCGATGATTTTTGCCAAGCCTTTGAACCGCAATGG
>JAYUEW010000029.1:0-13409 GCA_043739045.1 Synechococcales cyanobacterium | reverse complement strand
AAACGACGCAGGGAGGTCTTCAGTTCCAACTTCCAACAAAAAAGACGGCATAGTCCCAAATCGCCCGCAGCGGCAGAAAATAACTGGACTAGTGTACCTTGTTCTCAAGACTGGTGAGCGCTCAGCCTCAAAATGCCATTAGTCTCCATCACCGTCTAGCCTCGATTGAGATTGAATGAAATCTCTTCTTTAAGTTCTGAATAATCCATATGGGGAGACTTAACCTCAGGATTGACCAGACGAGTTACGACTTCTGAGTGGAGCGAATCTAAATTGCGATACCCATTGCTGACAAAAAAGAAATATTCTGTGTTCCCCACCCGAATAAAATCTCCGTCCTTCAGACTAACTCGCTTTTCAACTCGAACCCCATTGATATAGGAACCATTCATGCTGTTTAAATCCAAGAGATGAAACCCGACATTACGAACGTACATTAATACCGCATGGTGTCGGGATAGCATTCGATCGCGCAGGGGGATCGCGGCTTGACGGTTACGGCCAATGCTCCAAGTCATTTGGGGTTGAAACAGAGTGCTGGAGACCTGATTACAGAGGTTGGTGATGATGTAGGCTTGCTGTCCTCGAATTACTCCTTGAACATAATGGGGTTGAGGCTTGACCAAACCTGCATGAATTTCTTGAGAACGATCGGGACGAAAAAACGATGAATCGACGCGACAGGACCGATCGCGATTTTCAGCCATCGATTTAGACTCAGTTGAATTAAATTCAGGCACTTCTTCCATGGCGGACGTTTCGCTCGGATTAATCAGACTCTCATCTGTCCAGGGTGGGCTATCGAGGGAAATTTTTGGAGCGTGCTCCTCCCAGTTAATCGCTCCGAAATTGCCTGAGATAGGATGGAGTGAAGATTGGGATGAATTCGATTCTAGGTTCATTCGAGGTACTTAACCTATTTCTGATGCGTTTTTCTGAGGTGTTGACCGACTCACTCTAATAGTTAGCCCGATATTTAACTCGATGCTTACTTGATAGAGTGCCCGTCTGTAAAGCTGTAAGTAACAAAGCTGTAAGTAACGTTTGTCTTTTAAAATAAAAAGCATCGAAAACTTTGAGAAGGTGCTTAACGTTGAATCCTTCGCGACTTGGAAATAATCGATCGAATCCCAATGATGGACGTTTCCCATTACGGCTCGACCGGGCGGCGATCGGCCTGATCTTTGTGCTCACCGTACTAATTGTTGGACTGCTACTGTTGGGGAATCGCGGCAAGCCCCAAGTGCGATCGTTCAACTGGGCCGACCGACAAGTGGGTGCCCAAGATACGGCCCTAGAGATGAGTTTCAATCGTCCGATGGACCTTGGAAGCGTTGAGAAAAATATCAAGTTTTTTACAGGTGAAGATAAAGATTTAAAGCCCGCAATAATTTCAGGCCGATCGAGTTGGTCCGGACGTAGATTGTTCTATACCTTAGATCGTCCATTACCCTACGGCCAAAGCTTTCAGGTGCGAGTTGAGGGCGGGCAAGATCGGTTTCGATCGGGCGACTATCATGAAACAATGCAACCGTTTCAAGCCTCATTTAAAACCCGCGATCGGAGCTTTGCTTACATTGGCGCAGAGGGCGAGGAAGAGGGTCGATTGGTGATGTTGAATCTGACCCAAAACCAGAAAATAGTTCTGACACCACCCAATTTAGCTATATTTGACTTTAAACCCTATCCTCTGGGCGATCGGATTTTGTTTTCAGCCACCGCCCGATCGGCCAATCCTGGACTACCGCCATCCTTAGTTGAACAAGAGCTATACACCGTCACCACCGGGCTGCGAATTAATCCACCGAGCGGTGATGTTCCGGTAGTGGCCGATGCGAGGCAAATAACTAAAGTTCTTGATAATCGTGAGTTTCAGCTATTGAAATTTGACCTATCAACTGATGGTAAAACTGCCGTTGTTCAGCGGGTCAACCGAAAAGACCAAACCCAATCGACCCCTTGGGTGATTCGCCTCAGCACCGAGCAGCCCCCAGAAGCCTTGAAGTTTGACCAGCCGACGGGAGAATTTTTGATTACGCCCGATAGTCAGGCGCTGGTGGTGGCACAAGGACAAGGAATCGCGGTGGTGAATCTGGACAGAACATCAGAAAAAGACGGGAAAAGTGAACCCTTATCGTTTTTACCAAAGTTTGGCAATGTGTTGGGTATGAGTGCGGATGGCAGCACAGCGGCGATGGTGAAATTCAATACCGACTTTACCCGATCGCTTTATCTGGTCAGCAATCAAGGCACCGAGACGGAAATTTTTAAAACCACAGGCTCGATTTTAAAAGCACAGTTTTCCACCAATCGCCAGACACTTTTTTGTTTGCTGACAGAATTAATTAGCGGTGAGCAATACGTAGAGAAGCCATATATCGCAGCGATCGACATCGCCAAAATTCAAAAAGGTCAACCTGTGCAAACCACCCTTCAAGCATCATTTTTTCATCCTCTGCTGCGCCTAGAAGATCAACGAGGAGTTCAGATCAGCCTCTCCCCTGACAACGTGGGGATTTTATTGGACCAGAAAGTGCCTGCCATAACCCAAGACGGCACGCCAACTCAAACCAGCCGACTATGGTTGCTGCCCTTGGGGGAAGACCTAGCAAAACCGATCGACCCCGTGGACTTAAATATTCCAGGACGTTTGCCTCGGTGGCTACCCTGAAAATTTCAGACCGCAGAGTTGGGGAGCGACTCTAGGGAAAAAGAGGACAAGCTATAAAAAACATTAAAAAATTATAAAAACAGTCCGAAGTTCATCAGAAGTTAGCAGTTAATTTCAGCAGAGTTCCTGAACGATCGCTACAATGGTAGTAATCTTTTATCTATGAAACATGATCCGATCTATGAGTTCGCTTCCGATCGCCGGGTGCTTTCCAAACAATCGTTCTCTTGTACTATTTATGGTTCTCACCTCTACTTTTTTCATACATCCAATCGATGGATGAGATGCTGTACAACCTCGTAAATGGCCAGTGAGTATCTGGTACAGCCGTCGTTTTACAGAAAAACAGTCTCAGGAGGACTAACCATGTTGCATAGAAAAATAAATCAAATTTGTAGTGATGGTCGTGAGGTTTGGATTTTCCTCAGAGATCAACAGCGCTGGATTGAGCGTGCTAGAGTTCTGGACGTTGAAGGTGATTTGATCACTGTGCGTTATGAAACCGAAGAAGAAGAGGAAGTCTGTTCTTGGGAAGAGATGATTCGTCTAGAAAGTATCGGATCCATAACCCAAAAATTAGCCTCTGTACCCAAGGGCGATGTGGATATTTTGGTTTCAGATGATTGTCCTGAAGCGGAACATATCACTAAATATCCATCTTCGGATTCTAGCTCAGACTAGTTCAGTGGGTTCTACATAACGGATTTGAGCGCAGCTTCTACAATTTGAAGCTACGCTTATTTTATGTCTTTCAAGAAAAGATTCATTTTGCGAAGTGAAGACGCAACAGGGAGAACTGGGTATCCTGATCCTAATGAGTCGGCAGGAAAACCGATCCTATCTTTAACCCGTTTAAACTTGAACTTATTATGAAGGCTTCTATCTCGGCTTCCCCGGCCCAGTCTCGTCAGCTTCGCCAACAAATCGCCAACCCAGAAGAGACCTTATCTTACGAACTTGGTAAAGCAGTTCAAGAATTACCCCCGCTCTACACCAGATTATTAGCCGGGACCATCAGTGCTGTGGTGTTTGGGTCGATCGCTTGGGCACAGCTTAGCCAAATTGATGAAGTCGCGACGGCAGAAGGCAAGCTCATTCCTTCGACAGAGGTGCGACCTGTACGATCGCTTTCCCCCGGCAGTGTTTCGAGTGTCATGGTGAAACCGGGCGACGCAGTAAAAAAAGATCAAGTTTTGGTGAATATTGATCCCGGCACTAGCCAAACCAGCGTCACGGGGATCCAAAAAGATATTCAAAAAATTGAAGATAATATTACGCGTCTAGAGGCTGAGAACCAAGGCACGATCGCATCGAATAATGTCGAGCAAAATCAACTCGCTGCCGCCCGTCAACAAGATACGCAAAGTAAGCAATCGGCAGCAACAAACGATGCCAACAGCAAAAGGGCGGCGATCGATGAAGCCCAAGCTCGTCTGTCGCGGTTTCGTGAAAACATCGAAAGTGCCCGCACTACAAAAGCCAACGCGTTACAGTCCTTAGGGAGTGCTCAGAAAGCTGTGGAATTTGCTAAGGTAAGTCTCGCCAATGCCCAAACCAAAGAAAATCGTTTGAGTGTCTTAAATGAAGGCCGTGCGGTGTCACACATTGAATATCTGAATGCGGTCGATCAGGTCAACTCCGCACGCAACCAAGTCAACAGCTCCGAAAACCAAATTACAACCGCCAGCAGCCAAGTCAATGAAGCCGACAGCCAAATCACCACCCTAGGCCGCGAAATCGAGGCCCAACAGGCCCGCCTTGATCAAACCCAGCAATCCTACCAATCCTCTCAAAATGTCGCCGAAGGAATAGCCCCCCAACGTAAAAGCGAAACCCTGAGTCAGCTTATTCTTCAGCGACAAGAACTCACTAAGAAAAAAGGTGAACTCGATCTCGCAAAAAAACAACAGCAAGAGCGAGAAACGGTAAAAGCTCCCTTCGATGGAACAATTTATAACCAAAAAGTCACCCAAGGTCCGGTTCAACAGGGCGAGGAACTCCTGTCAATTCTCCCGATGAATAAGGAAATTGTGATGGAGGTCAAGGTCTCAAACCGTGACATTGGATTTATTCGTCCCGGAATGAGGGCCAAAATTAAGCTGGCGACGTTTTCGTTCCAAGAGTTTGGCATTGTAGAAGGAGAGGTTGTCCAAGTTAGTGCCGATGGGGTGGTCGAGAAGGACGCTCAGGGCCGAGAATCTGGTCCTATCTTCTTGTGTCGAGTCAAGCTCAATAAGAATTCTGTGATGGTCAACGGCAAGGAAGTTGAGTTTTCTCCCGGCATGGCGGGCACGGCAGAACTGGTCATCCGGAAAAAAACAGTCCTTAGTTTTATTACAGAACCCATTACAAAACGACTAAGCGAAGCGACCTCGGTTCGTTAGGGCCATAAATCCCATACAATTAGTATTGGCAGATTCGATATTCATTTTTTTATGCGCATTCTTGCTCTCGTCCCTGGCGGAATCAGCGATCAGATTCTCTTCTTTCCTACGATCGAAGGGCTTAAAGCTCAGTTTCCCCAGTCTCAGATTGATGTGGTGGTTGAACCGCGTGCAAAGGAAGCCTATGGCATCTGTAAGTCCGTTCGCGATACTGTAATTTTTGATTTCCAAGCTCGCAATAGTTTGGCGGATTGGGGGAATCTACTCGGCATGATTCGCGATCGAGAGTACCAGGTGGCCCTTTCTTTTGACGATCGCTGGTCTACCGGACTATTGCTCTGGCTTAGCGGCATTCCCACAAGACTGGGAGCATCTGCTGGTCAAAGTGAGTTGTATATGACAAATTCGGTGGTGCTTGACAGCGCAAAGCAGTCTACGGCTAAACGGTATTACAGTGTGTTGAAAAGCTTAAGTATCAGTGAGCCGTTCAAAGACCCGATCGTCAGTATTCCCGCTAAAGATTTGGAGTGGGCCGATGTCGAACGTCGACGGCTAGGAGTAAAGGCGGGCGGTTATGTCTTGATCTGTGGTCAAG
Organism: Synechococcales cyanobacterium; assembly: GCA_043739045.1. Lineage (GTDB taxonomy): Bacteria > Cyanobacteriota > Cyanobacteriia > Leptolyngbyales > Leptolyngbyaceae > JAAFJU01. The sequence goes on along the minus strand of JAYUEW010000029.1, from coordinate 7,759 downwards.
GCGACGACACGGCAGCCAGCTACCCAGCAGACCAATGGCGTACAGTCATACAAGATTTTCAGAAAAAACAACCCGATATGCCGATCGTCTTAGCCGATCGAGTGTCTGACAAATGGGTTAGTAGCTTAACTCAGAGCTTCCCCAGCCTTAAAGTTGCAAGTCCCATCAGCTTGGGCCAAACGGTTGCACTATTTGCAGGGGCGAGCTTGTCACTCTGTTGTGAAGGGCCAGAAATGCACCTTGCCGCCGCATCCAGATCCTTTACTCTGGCGCTGTTGAGCAGCACCTCTGACCCAAAAATCTTATTGCCTCAAACCGATCGGGTCATTGGAATTAAGTCACCGAGTCCACAAGTTTCAGATATTTCGCCATCAATGATTTTGGAAAAAATTTGGGGTGGTTAAGAGCGATCCCTCTAAATCCACTTGTAAAGGGGAACTATGAGTTAAGGTCCGCTTCTCAATTGTTTGAGTTAAACTCTGGTTCCCCTTTTTTCTGGTTCCCCTTTTTTAATGGGGCTAGGGGAATCGAAGCATCATTTAATCGGCTCATCGCCACCCACACTGATCCCACTATTCCAAGTTTTCGCATCAGCCAGATTTAAATTAACCAAGGTCGCCCCTCGGGTGTCGGCATTGTAGGAGACCGATCGTTGCAAATTGGCATTGGTCATATCCGAATACCGTAAGTCTGCATTACTAAGCATGACTTCGGTAAGATTTGCATTTTTTAAAGTAGCCCCTGTCAAATCTGCGCCTTCCAAATTTGCACCCGTCAGATTCGCGCCTTCTAGATTTGCATTCCGCAGGTCCGCTCCGATCAAATGAGCATTACGTAAATCGGCCCCACCCAAATTACAGCTTGGACATTTTCCAGTTTCTAAAAGCTGACGGACAAGTTCGACCTGTTCAACAACCGGGCGATTCGCGGCTTCTGCGGTTGAGCGTTGAATGTCACCGACTTGCAGCATGAGACTTGTAGCAGTAATACCAACTAACCAGAGTGAACTACTCCAAAGACTATTGAAATGTGCCGATCGAACGATCGGATGCCTTAGGGTTGTTGCGATGGAAGGCATCACGTTAGTCACAGTATTCAGAATCATAGAATCCTCGACCACCATTCAGGTTAAAGGGATTTATTCGAGCTGAGCATTGACAAATTCAAACAGTGTCTATCTCTTTATCTATCTTAGTGTCAACGCCTCTGATTACTCTCATCATTAGATCTGTTGGGAAATAGGGAATCATTGGAAGAGTTGCTTGGTATTATCTGATGCTAGACCTAAACCGACTTTTTCACCAGGATCGCTTGCTCCGCGCCACCACTGGACTCAATCAAGCGGCTTTTGAAGAGCTGTTGCCCAGCTTTACGACCGCCTATGAGGCGAGTTTAGTGCAGTCGGGGAAGCTGCGTCAACGTGCTCCCGGTGGTGGACGGAAAGCCGTCTTAGACAGCCCTCAACTCAAGCTCTTTTACATTTTGCTCTATTGCAAATGCTATCCAACCTTTGATCTTCTGAGTGTCTTATTTCAGTTCGACCGCTCCTGTGCTCACGATTGGGTTCATCGACTGCTGCCGATTTTGGAAACGGCCTTAGGAGAGAAACAGGTCTTGCCCCTGCGCCAAGTGAGAACGATGGCAGAATTCTTAACGCGGTATCCCGAGGTCGAGGTGCTGATTCTGGATGGAACGGAACGCCCAGTTCAGCGCCCCAAAGACCCTGAAAAACAGAAAGAACACTACCCAGGCAAAAAAACGGCATACGCGAAAGCATATTACCGGGAGTACTCGTGAAAAGCGAGTCATTCTCTTGACCCCAGCTAAACCTGGGAAAATTCATGACAAACGACAATTAAATCAGGAAGAAATCGTCGAAAATATCCCGGATGATGTGGCGATTGAGGGTGATTTAGGGTTTCAGTCTAAAGTACTCCATTCTTCAAAAGCATTTTGTCTAAATCATCGTTTAGATCCCAAGGATTATCCAACTTGTTTAGGCTCTCCGAACCCACTGCTTGACTGTCTAAATCAAACGATAAATCGTCAGTTAAGTCACCGTCTAATCCCTCCATATCAGAGAAATCCGAGAGTTCCAAACTGGTATCGACGCTCTCTTCAAGCATGGAATCTGGCACCATTTCAGACAGGCCATCCAATTCACCCAGCTCGCCTAAATCCAAGTCTCCACCAAACGCATCATTGAGATCATCCATCATCCCGATTTCTAAATCTGGAGCCATTCCTAGGTCGGAATTGAGATTTGAATTCAAATCTACGGCCTCATCAAGACCAGACTCCATGAGGTCGTCCATCAAATCAACCTCTAAATCGGTTATCCCGAAATTAGTTGCCTCCAGTCCGGAATCTAAGTCAGTCCCACTTAGATCTGCCGAGTCGAAGTCAAAATCATCCTCCACTTCAGGCATTTCGAGGGCTTCAGGTACGATCGTCGCAGCTACAGTACTTACCGATGCTGCGATCGTCTCTGGTTGCTCATAGACGATCGGGGCTGCTGTGACCACATTGGACTGCAATGCTACAGTGCCCGCGATCGGAGTGACTGTGACTGCGGTATCGAGTTGAAACTCTAAGCTCAAACGAATGCGGCCCACCTGCCAATCGGCGGCACCGGGTTGCAAGACTTCACAAGGAATTCCTTGCTCCATTAATGCACTAATTTCTAAAAGACTCATGCCAGACTCGGTGCAGGCAGTTTGGAGCTGCTGTAATATTGTCCGGATCCGAAGAGTCGATCTGTTTTTAAATACAGATGCATTCTCCTGAAAGCCTTCAATGTGAATGACATCTTTACTAGAGAGCGATAATGTTGCTTGCTGGGTCATACCGAGGTGATCTCCATAGGGTTGATTTGTCTTCAACGTGCCCACGAGAGGTCAGCAAATTACGAAACAAGGGTCTCCTATTTAAAAAATCAGTGAATTCTCGGATAAAAGTACTAGTTTTTCTTAAAATTTATCCTCGAATCTCGGCAGAATTAATGGCACCATCACGCTAATCTTTGGGGACTTTGAAGATAACCTCGGCCTATTAAGAATTCTTTTCAATGCTTACAGAATCCCTGAATGAGACAAGAGCTAAATCGTCCTTAGCATCTAATAAGGCATCTAAAGCAACGCTTGCGATCGATTGGAACCAACTTAGTCAGTTATCGGACGGAAATCGAGAATTTGAAGTGGAGTTGATTAAGCTCTTCTTCGTAGAAACAAAGACTCTTCTTACCCGGTTGGCGGACGCGATCGCTCTCCAGGACATACGCCAAGTTGAATATATTGGCCATCAAATCAAAGGCTCCAGTGGCACCATCGGATTTCGAGCCATGTCTCAAATAGCGGGTCAACTAGAACAGCAAGCACGACAGCAAAATCTCAACTTAGCCTCATCACGGCTCCAAGCATTAACCCAGTGGATCCTAGAAATTCAGAATTTCTTAGAATGGTGAACTGACTTCAAAACCACTAATTTATGGTCGAAAAATCAAAATTCTGTTATCCCTTTCAAAAACTAATCCTAAGCTGGTAACGTCTCGGTGACATACGTCCAGAATCTGCGCTATAACCAGTAAGGATATTTAATATCACATTGGTTATAGTGGCCTTCTATCATGACAATTGAACAGTCGAATTTGGGCGGCAATCCCGGTCGATTTCGGGTTAAGTCAAAGTTATCACGAGGTAATCGCGCCCCGATTTTGTTAGGAGTGGCTACCATTTCTCTAAGTTTGATTATGTTGCGCTTGGTCCAGCTCCAAGTCATTCAGGGCCAATATCATCACGATCGCGCTCAGTACAATCGGATTCGTCCCATTCCCATCGTGTCCGATCGAGGCAAAATCGTCGATCGTTCTGGACAAGTGCTAGCGGCTAACCAAATTACCCGATCGATTTACCTTTATCCTCGGGATCAATCTAAAGCAGAATGGCAAAAAACGGCTGATTCTCTTGGGCAAATTTTGGCCATTGAACCCAAGAAGATTTTAGATGAATTAGAAAAAGCAGGCTATGAATCGGCTGTGCCCGTCAGAGTTTATCGCAATCTAAAACCGGAAGCTTTTGTAGCATTGGCCGAAGGGCCGCGTATTCCCGGCCTAGAAATTCAATCTGATGCCAGTCGGGTTTACCCCAATGGTGCAATGGCGGCCCATTTGCTGGGATATATCGGCGAAGCAACAGAAGAAGATGTGAAAAAGCATCCTGACTTTCCAGCGGGAATGATTGTCGGGCAAATGGGCATTGAGCGATCGGCGGATGATGAATTACGCGGCACCTGGGGCAATCGTTTAATTGAAGTCGATGCAACAGGTAAGGAATTGCATGTGCTCGGAGTGCAGCAACCCATTCAAGGTCAGCCGTTACAATTGACGCTAGATCTAAAATTACAAAAAGCAGCAGAATTAGCTCTTGCCGGTCGTCGCGGTGCAGCGGTTGTTATGGATGTCAAAACTGGGGCCATTCTTGCGATCGCGAGTGCCCCGACTTTTGATCCTAATGTATTCATCCGTAAGATTTCTCAACGAGATTGGGATACTTTACAATCCGACGACAGACCATTGATCAACCGCGCACTGCAATCCTATCCGCCCGCCAGCACGTTTAAAATTGTCTCTACTGTCGCAGCCTTACAGTCTGGTAAGTATCAACCCGACTCTACGATCGCCACCTCCAATTCAATCAATGTTGGCGGTACCATATTCAATGAGCATGGCAGTAGTCATGGCACCATTGGATTTAAAGAAGCGCTGGCAGTAAGCAGTAATACCTTTTTCTATCGGGTGGGCTTGGAGATCGGGCCAGAAGAAATTAAAAAATGGGGGGAAAAACTTGGCATTACCCGAAGCCCACTAGACCTTGATGGCGGCGGCGATGGGGGCTATTTACCGACTCCTGCATCCAAGGAAAAATTCTATAAAGAGCCTTGGTTTGGCGGGGATACGGTGATGACGGCGATCGGTCAGGGATTAGTGCAGGTTACGCCCCTAGAAATGGCCGTTATGATTAGCACTGTTGCAAACAATGGCAAGCGAGTTAAACCGCATCTTCTGGCCAGCCAAACGAATCTCCCGAACATGCAGCCAGAGAATAGTGGCATGTATCCAAGCACCCTAAAGATCTTGAAAGAAGGATTGGTTGCCGTGGTAAATGAAGGAACGGGCCAGAGTCTAAATGATGGATCAATTCCCCCGACAGCGGGCAAAACCGGAACCGCAGAAGTCTCTAGTGGACCCGACAATGCGATGTATGTTGGCTACGGCCCATTAGAGAATCCCCAAATTGCGATCGCGGTAGTGGTCGAAAATGGTGGGTTTGGTGCAACATCAGCGGTACCAGTCGCCCATGAGGTTTACAAAGCGTTCTTTGGTCCTCCTAAGGGCAAAAAGCAAGCTAACCCAGCTAAAGCAAATTAACCCAGCAACAAACGAGGAGGACTGAGCCAAAACAATTGACATTGGCCCGTCAAATCTCCCTCGTCAGGCGTATTGAGTCCCATCACACCTGCTTTTTTTAGGACCAAATTGTCGCAATTCTGCCCAAATATTAATTGCGCGGCCAATCGACTCAAATCTGGCTCGTGCCCAACGATCGCTAGGCTTTGAACTCGATCGCGAACAGATTGTAATTGTTCAATGATGAATTCAATATTGCCCGCTGGTTTTAGTTCATCAACGGTTTCAAGAGTTTCAGATAGCCCGACAGATTGCAGAATAAGAGCCGTTTCCATCGATCGGCTGTAGGGACTTGTCAAAATTACGTCAAACTGTAGTCCCAAAGCCTTGAGCCGTTGGGCAACTTTGGTTGTTTTCTTCACGCCAATGTCCGAAAGGGGACGTAAAGAATCATCTTCAAAATCTCCAAACTGTCCGGCGAGTCCATGGCGAATCAAATAGATCTCAGTCATAAATAACAAGATATGGAAACTTTAAATGAATTTGAAGTTCGATCGTCCTATCTCACGTCCCCAACCTCAATTCACTCCTTTGGGATAGTTCTGTTCGGGATTGATTAAACGCAGTAATTTTTGCTTGACTTGGGTATCGTAAATGCTCCATTTTAATTTGGCATATTCATTGTTATCAGCAAAACCAGATAAAAAACGGATGGGAATTTCAAACCCGCCCGCCTGCGATCGGCCTCCGCCAAAGAACCGACCCTGGGCATCCTGACCAAATGCTTCCTTTAGGAATTCATCAGGATCAAGCGTGATTTTATTGGTCCGCAGCGATCCTACGACAATTTCAACTTCGTCGTCCTCATCATGGACAATGCCGTAGACCACCGCCGTATGAACATTGTCTTCTGTGACCAAAAAGTCTGCCGCTTGGGGAATCGCATCCCGATCGTCGTACCGCAAGAATCCTACACCTGCAATAGAGAAGCTATTTTGGACCGTGCGATTTTTTAGCGATCGCTCAATTACATCCATCACCGGACGCGATCGGGCAGATTGTAGGACCGCATTCAGAAGCTGGGTGTCATAAAAACGACTGATATAGGCTGCTGCTAAGAAATCTTCTTCTTGTGCCTGCATCAAACGGTTGGTATCCGATCGCAATCCATGCATCAACGCCGTAGCACATTTGACATGCTCGGAGATGTTGCTGTCGAGCTTGATTAGTCCCGATTGAATATATTGGGTGAGGATAGTCGCTGTTGCCCGCGCATGGGTCCGAATATCCACAAATTCAGCCGTTAGGTCATCCTGCAAACTATGGTGATCGATGATGACAGTAATGGGAATATTGGCCTCTCGCAGTGCACCCATAAGCTGGCTGGTTGTGCCTTGATTGTCAATTAGGACGACACCACGGTAGATAGACAAGTCTTTGGTTTTGACCGCTTGGACGGTCCAGCGCTGAAGAGGGATGCCCGTTAGCTTGACTAGGGCGATGTTTTCCTGATGGCTGAGGGTGCCCCCATAAACAATGTCTGTGGGAATATCAAATTTCTGAGCAATTAACTTGTAGGTCCAAGCCGAAGACAGCGCATCGGGATCGGGGAAATCCTGGAGCACGATGACCTGACGTTCACCTCGGTGCCGCTCTAAGGTTTTGCGAAATTGGTCAACCTTTTGCTCTTGTTCAGGCGATCGTAATGTGTCGTAGGGCGATCGGACCCGATATTCTTGAACGTAGTTATTGTTCCCATTATTGGTGTTCCTACTGTTTCCATTGCCATTGTTCCCACTAAAGGCAACCCCGTTTGGACTGGGTGGAAAGTCTGTGGCAGGGCGATCTAAGGCGAATGAGTCGGTTTCTAATGAGAGGGCGTTAAAAGAAGACTGCTCTTGAAGAGGATCCGCCGAACTGGTGCTGTCAGATTGCATAGAAAATTACAGAATGCAAATGTGGTGAGAATACCGATCGTACGAGAATTCAGAAGATCACGCTAGTGCTCAAAAGTGTTCAAAACACCACAATTCGCGATTCAGGCTGATGACGTTTAACGACCGACCTCGATCATGTCACATTCACAAGAAATAAAATATATCTCCTAGAACAATATTTAAAGATGTGGCGAGCCATTTTTGGTAGTGCCTTTATGTAAAGGATGGAGAGAATTCAAGGGGAAGTCTTCTCAGCATTTTGACTCGAATTTGACAGTTGTAGTCATGAATGAAATTCCAAATGGCTGCAATATGATTCTCTAATTTCTTGGAAAACGATAAGGTCTTTCGCACCAATCGCGAGATTCGCTGTCTGAACGTATTATTCAGACGTTCAATGTAACTCGTGAGTCCGCTG
>JAYUEW010000028.1:0-12288 GCA_043739045.1 Synechococcales cyanobacterium | reverse complement strand
CCATTGTGATAACACCACGGCAAATTCTTCCGATCGTACCCCGTCTTCTTCCGCCAATCCGTATCCTCAAGCGGTGGATGACAAATCCGCAACGGCATCTGCGCCACCAAATGCTGTTGATTCTGCATCACCAACCTAAACAACGATCGCTGTTGATTTGGACTAATCACATCAAAAATTGCACCCAAACAATTTCCTAATGAAAAGAATCGAAAATCAGGTCTCCCCGTCCGAATATTCCCAATCAAATAGCCACCCCGATCGCCCAACCATTCCTGAAGCCAATGGGGAATCGTCTCCGTTTGAATATTAAACTCATTCTGAATGCCAGTCCCATATTGCTCCGTCGGTCTGCGCCGCAACACCTGCACCGTCTTACTCGTCACCCAATAATGCTTCAACAAATGCCGCCGCAACACCCGCGCATAACTCAAACAATCATTAGGTGTATGAGGCTGCGAATGACTGCCCGCAAACGTTAACAACGCCGCCGCACTCCGCAATGCCCCATATAACAACGCCTGAATCTCCAACGGCGCACCCCACACATCCAAAGGCCGATCGATCATAAATGCCCCATCCGGCACATACAGCGTCGGAGCCTCCCGAAACGAAGGCCGCAAAATCAAATCCAAAAACTTCTGAATCCCACTTTGAACATTCGGTTGTGCCGCCCAATCCCGATCGCCACTATGCTTCACATACGCATTCGCCAACACCACCCACCACAACGTCGCATCCACCGAAATCACCCGCCCGATCGCCCGTTGCCCATAATCCGCAACCAACACCCCATCATGCTCCACAAAACTGGTCGGAAAAATGCCTCGGGTTTGCGGCGTTTGGCTTTGCAACGATAGACAAGTTGTTAAAAAGTTTTTAACAGCAGCATATTTTTTCTGCAATAGCAAATACACCATTACCGGAACATTGTCCCGAATAAAGATCTCAGAATAGTTAAGATCCCCACCTGCGTTACTTAGTGAAGCTTTAGGAATGGCCGCTATTGCCCCAACCCACTCACCATTCCAAGACACCATCGCCCGATCGTATAAAAGTGACTGTGCTAACTTAAGAATATGGGCTTCTTGCATTTGATATACTGATACATGGCTATTAGAGTTGTAATGCACAATCGGTCATCAACCGCAATTGAAATGAATACTCAAACAAAATGCTACATCGTGACAGATCTCGATAATACCTTAGTGGGAAATACGATCGCAACGCAGGAATTTAATCAAAAAATCTTAAACTGCGGCGATCGGGTCGGATTAATCTACGCTACTGGACGATCCTACGAATCCGCCAAACAATTACAAACGACTGAAACCCTACTTGAACCCCAGTATTGGATCACCGGAGTTGGTAGCGAAATTTACCAAAATGGCATTCTCGACAGCAGTTGGTCCGAGCATCTCAAAGCCCAATGGCACCGCGAAAAAATCCATACCATTGCCGCTGAATTCCCAGAACTTCTTCCCCAGCCGAATTCCAGTCAAAATGAATTTAAAATCAGCTTTTACTTACACGACAACAATGCAAAAGAAATCCTAAGTCAACTCCGCGATCGGATCGCAACCGCCGGATTTGCCGCCCAACTCATCTACAGTAGCAACGAAGATCTCGATATTCTCCCAATTCGTTGTGATAAAGGATTAGCCCTGCGCCATCTAATGACAGCATTAAAAATCAACAATGCAAACACCATTGTTTGTGGCGATTCTGGGAATGATATTGGACTATTCAAACAAGACACCCTTGGAATTATTGTCAACAATGCTCAAACAGAACTATTGAATTGGTATAAAGATCGGGGTGGCGACATGATTTATTATGCCAACAATGACCATGCCGCTGGAATCTTAGAAGGACTCGATCGACTGAAACCAGGATTCTTCACCCTCGACTAATCCAATCCCGACTTATTTAGTCTGCTTTATGAAATCCGTTGTACCAACGATCCCAATCCCACCTTAGAATAAGCTTCTGGTTTGCGTCCCGTCTCGTGATTTGTCTCATGATTAGTCGGGCTGCTCGCCGTCATAACTCCATTCTTCGATCGAGCAAGGTCTAATAAGCAAATTATGTTGAACCCGAACCTAGATGAAATTCAACTGTCAAAAGACGACTACGAGCGCTATTCCCGGCACATCATCCTGCCTCAAGTCGGCGTAGACGGTCAGAAAAAGCTTAAAGCCGCCAGCGTCCTCTGCATCGGCACAGGCGGACTCGGATCCCCGTTGCTGCTGTATTTAGCTGCCGCAGGTGTGGGCCGCATTGGCATCGTGGATTTTGATGTGGTTGATACTTCAAACCTTCAGCGCCAGGTGATTCACAGCACATCCAGCGTTGGCAAACCCAAAATTCTATCTGCCAAAGAACGCATTCTCGAAATCAATCCCTTTTGCCAAATCGACCTCTACGAAACCCGCATCAGCGCTGAAAATGCCCTAGATATTGTGCGGCCCTACGATGTTGTGATTGACGGCACAGATAACTTCCCAACCCGCTATCTCGTCAATGACGCATGTGTTTTACTCAACAAACCCAACGTCTACGGCTCAATTTTCCACTTTGAAGGTCAAGCGACTGTCTTCAATTACAGAGGTGGCTGGGTCCGGCCAGATGGATGGGATGCCCTGACTACCCCCGAAAAAACCGCCGCCCGCAAATCCGGCAAAGACTGGAACTACGACGAAAATGCCCCGAGTCCAAACTATCGCGATCTCTACCCTGAGCCACCACCACCGGGTTTGGTTCCCTCCTGTGCAGAAGGCGGAGTATTAGGGATTCTCCCCGGCGTAATCGGTACATTGCAAGCGACTGAAACCGTCAAAATCATTTTGGGTGTGGGCACAACATTAAGTGGACGCTTGATGCTTTACGACGCCTTGAATATGAAGTTCCGCGAACTCAAACTCAGTCCAAATCCCGATCGTCCTGTAATTGATAAACTGATTGATTACGAAGAATTTTGCGGAATTCCTCAGGCCGCCGCAGCCGAAGCAAAGGCTCAAAAAGAAATGACTGAAATGACTGTTACGGATTTGAAAAAGTTGATTGATAGTGGTGCAACGGATTATCTTTTAGTCGATGTTCGCAATACCCATGAGTTTGATATTGGTAAGATTCCCGGTGCCGTATTGATTCCATTGCCTGACATTGAAAATGCAGATGGTGTCGATCGAGTCAAAGCATTGTTGGGCGATAAAAAGCTCATTGTGCATTGCAAAGCGGGTGGTCGATCGGCAAAAGCGATCGGAATTATCAGCGAAAAAACCGGAATCAAAGGCACAAATATTATTGGTGGTATTTTGGCTTGGAGCCGTGACGTTGATCCGTCTGTGCCTGAATACTAATTTCAAATTTTAATATCTTTAAATCCTTTGATTGTGCGATCGCAGAGTCAGAGGATTTTCTTATTTTGAGCTAGGATGATATAGATAGATTTAATGCGATCGCGCACAGTAAAACTTCACCATGAAAATAAAAGCAATTATTCATCCAGCCGAAGAAGGTGGATATTGGGCAGAAGTTCCGGCACTTCCTGGATGTTTTACCGATGGGGAAACCATGGAAGAAATCATGGCAAATTTACAAGAGGCCATTCAAGGATGGCTAGAAGTTGCCAATAGTCGCAATAATCTTAGTCCTAATGTTCAAATGGTCGAAATTGCAGTATGAAGTCGATTTCTGGCAAACAGCTTTGCAAAATTGTAGAGCGTAAAGGTTGGAAATTACAACGTATTGCAGGAAGTCATTATATCTATGACAATCCGAATTGTGAGCAAATTTTATCAATTCCAGTCCATCGCAATCGAGATTTAAAAACAGGGTTGTTGCGCGCATTGATGAAAATCGCCGAACTCTCAGAAGATGATTTGCTCTAGTTCTCTCCTCTGGATTCACTCATGCTGATTCAAACACTCAAGACCCGTCGTGAAAAACTAGCGAAATTAACGGATAAACCTGTTTTTATTGCCGCTGGAAAACGCCCAAGTCGTAACTTCCCAGCAAACAAATATCCATTTCGTGCCAGTAGTCATTTTCTTTACTTTGCAGGCATCCCGATCGAATCAGCCGTCATTCAACTCGCACAAGGCAAACTCACGCTCTACGTTGATAATCCCCATCCCGGTAGCGCTCTATGGCATGGCGAATCTCCAACACGAGATGATCTAGCCGCCACGATCGGAGCCGACTATACCCATCCACTATCAGAACTTCCTAGCGCAATCCCCAATCAATTTGATGATGAAATTGTAAATGCGATCGTAACCCTTCGACTACACCATGACGACTATGCAATTAGTGAAATTAGAAATGCAGTAGAAGTCACAACCCGATCGCATATTGCTGGAATGAACGCTTCAAGAACTGCAAAAACTGAAGCAGAAGTACGATCGGCCATGGAAGCGGTAATTCTAAGCGACAATATGACCACCGCCTACAACAGCATCGTCACTGTTCATGGCGAAGTCCTACATAACGAGCATTATCACCATACAATTCAACCGACTGATTTAATCCTTGCCGATGTCGGTGCGGAAACTCAAAATGGCTGGGCCGCAGATGTCACTCGCACTTGGAATGCTTCGGGTAAATTCTCGTCCACTCAGCGAGATTTGTACAATGTCGTTTTAGCGGCCCACGATGCTGCGATCGCTGCCGTAAAACCAGGCGTAGAATACAAAGATTTGCATTTGTTAGCTTGTCTCAAACTCGCGGAAGGCTTTGTAGATCTCGGCATTCTTAAGGGTGATGCACAAACATTGGTCGATCGGGATGCTCATGCATTGTTATTTCCCCATGGCGTTGGTCATTTACTTGGTTTAGATGTTCATGACATGGAAGACTTAGGCGATGCAGCAGGCTACGCAAAGGGTCGAACTCGGAGCGATCGGTTTGGCTTGGGATTTTTACGGCTCGATCGGCCATTACAAGCGGGAATGGTTGTCACCATAGAACCCGGATTTTATCAAGTGCCTGCAATTTTGAATGATCCCAAAAATCGTGAAAAATATAATGATGTCGTAAATTGGCAATGCCTCGAACAATTTAGTGATGTACGAGGCATTCGGATTGAGGATGATGTACTTGTCACCGATCGGGGCTTTGAAATATTAACTCAAGATATTCCAGTAACCATAGATCAATTAGAATCAATGGCAAGTCATTAGCTGGATTTATCTAGGATTCCAAGGCAAGCCTGCCTGCCAGGGGAGTTTTTGCAGGAAAAAATCACATCGAATCGGAATCCCATAGCCCGTGCTAGGTGTCCCATCATTTACTACTCGTAACATCAAATTAAGGCTAAATTTCAACCGACCTTTTGAACTCATAAAGGCCGCATAGACCGCATCACCAGGACCTTTAGATTTAGGCAGGTCTAACAATGTCTTAGCTATTTCCAATGGCCCGTTATCGCCTTTACGCTTCAACATATCTTCAGCAACAATGTTCTCTTTTAAGGTATTGTTAGCCGCGATCGGACTGAGGGCTTGCTGTTGAAATAGATCTAGAGAATTTCCTGGAATCAAACGCGTCACTTTTCGGGCCTTCCCACTCAAATCCGTCACACTACTCGCATTCCAATCTACATATAAGGGATAATCATTGGATTTGTTTTTGACATTGACTCCAAATTCCTTCAAGGTGTGAAACTCGTACCTCGCCTTAAATCCGAATGAAAGATCCACCCGATCGTCTAACTTCACGCTTTCAAGTTGTTTCTTCAATTCACCTTGGTCCACAATGATGAAAAACTCATCATTAAATGAATCGATGATACGAGCAAAAACAGAGATTACACACAGAAAGTAAATCGTCAATAAAAGAAAATCGAAGCTAGTCATATAGACAACGGTGGCAAGGTTGAGGGCTGAATAAAACAAGGAATGAAAGACGATCGTATTCCTTATAGCATTCACACCCCAACTCGCACAGAAATTTTGATACAGAACCCAAGTCAAGCCCCAGATCAAATATCGTCAAATATCTGAAATTATCCGATCCAACGTGCTGCATCCTTTGCGTGATAAGTCAAGATCATATCTGCCCCCGCCCGTTTAAAACTCGTCAGCGTTTCCAATACAATCCGCTCTTCATCAACCCAGCCATTCAGCGCCGCCGCCTTCACCATGGCATATTCACCCGAAACATTGTAGGCCGCCACCGGAACGTTACTCGCCTCCTTAACCCGATGAATAATGTCCATATAGGACAGCGCAGGCTTCACCATCAACATATCCGCCCCCTCTTCGAGATCCAGTAGAATCTCTTTCACCGCCTCACGGGCATTACCGGGATCCATCTGGTACGTGCGCCGATCGCCAAACTGCGGCGTAGACTCAGCAGCATCTCGAAACGGGCCATAATAGGCAGACGAATATTTTGCGGCATAGGACATAATGGGAATATCTTCAAACCCAGCCCCATCCAGCGCCTCCCGAATCGCCCCGACAAACCCATCCATCATCCCCGACGGCGCAATAATATCTGCTCCCGCTTGAGCTTGAGCGATCGCCACTTTTTTCAACAGCTCCAGCGTCGGATCATTCAACACTCGGCCCGTCAAATCGCTTTCTCCTAAATAACCACAATGACCATGGGGCGTATATTCACAAAGGCAAGTATCGTTAATTACGACTAAGTTGGGCACCGCTTTTTTCACGGCTGCCGTCGCCTTCTGAACAATGCCGCAATCATGCCAAGCATCGGTCGCATCCACATCCTTATCTGCCGGAATCCCAAATAGAATAATAGCCGGAATCCCTAAGTCATAAGCCTCCTGGGCTTCATCGACAATTTTGTCCACCGAAAGCTGGTAAACCCCCGGCATGGAAACGACTTCCTTCGCAAAGCCTTCTCCCGGTACTGCAAACAATGGGTAAATCAAATCATTGGGCGTTAACACGGTTTCACGCACCATACGGCGCAAGGTGTCATTCGATCGCAAACGGCGAGGACGGTGATTTGGAAACATGGAGATAATCCTGAGAGAGTAGGTAAGGACGATTTGGTAAGGGGAGAAAATATACATGCAGCCTTACTCAAAAAAGTCTAGATCAGACTAGGCAAGCATTTCAGTTCCTTAAAGATCTGTAAAGCTACCGTAATTCCAAATTCCAAAATTCAGAGGCTGTAACTGTTGATTGCTGGCTTTACCGACTGACTTATGACGCTTAGAGGGTAACACTTTTGGTATGCATTCCCAATGGTCCACATAGATCTTGTCAAATTCGGAAGTCATCTTGTCTTTTAGCATCTCCAAACCAAAATTGATTCAGTTGCTAAATAGCCCAATTGAGAGTGTTGCGTTCGCGGTTATAGGATAAAGTATATGGCGATTTTAGTATTAGATAATTACTAGGATTCTCGATTGAAATGTGAAATAACACAGCCATTCTCTACGTTCGATCGTTCTGATAGGAAGTTTAATTCCCCATTGGTAGAGACTAAGTAGAGGATGCGACAAAAACTCTACACTAACTGTGTTACTTATAGATTGCATTGTACTTGGAATGGCATTCTATAAGCTATTTTCATCACTATCTACCGATCTGACGGCGCTCTCCTTCGATCGGTAGTACTGGGGCACAACGACAAAACCCCCATCTAGTGCATTCGTTATCTTGTAACTAATACAGGAAACAGCTTTAGAACTAAACGAACTTAGCAACGTACAATAATCGCGAAGTTCATTCCATTATGCTAACGGACTAAACAGAAAAATTAGTCCCTCAATGGTCATGAAAAACAACTTATCTATGTACTTCCTTATAGAGTTGACTCTCGTTTTTTTGCCTGATCTAAATTGAATTGTTTCTGTTGCTCCGTTAGGATTTGTAAATCAGGGTCAGAATACATGTCCCACTGAAACGAGGCTAGTAAAAATAGACTCCCAGCAGTGATAAATCCACTAAATAGAAACTGCCATGTCGGGACATAGGGCAATAGCATAAGTGCGACCAAATGTACCACTCCGCATGAAAGAAATGCCCGAGATCGCAGTCCCAATCCTGTGATGAGATATCCGATCGCACTCAATCCCAACCACAACAAAGACAGATGCGATAACACGATCCAGCCATTACCAAAAATGCCCCAATTGGTCAAAATGACACCGATGATCATCAGTCCTATCCAGGCATAGACCACCCACCGCTTTCGTTCTACGCTCACCCAATACCAAGTCAAACGATAGGTGCCCCAAGAGCCAATCAGAGTAAGAATTGACCATATAGTAGCTTGCGCAGTCCATCCGATCGTCGAAAACTGAGCCGTCAAGAAAATAACGGTACAGATAACACCCCACAGAATAAAAGCTTGATCAATACGAGTATAAAAAAGGTACAGTAGTTTATGGTCTTTTACTTGGATACTGAAACGTAGGAGTCCTTCAAGATCTTGAACATCCATAGCAGCTTGTTTGATGCGGACAACAGGCTGAGTAGGGCTAAAAGTTGTCATGATGTAAACTAGTTAAGGATTTCAATCGCCTTACTTTAATCTACCCGTTTTGAACACTAATTAACCGATCGGTATACAGTAGTTCCCTCCTTTGTATTCCTTTTGGTTCCGGCTAGGTGAAGTAGAAGGATGTGCCCTTACCTAGCTCTGACTTTAGAGGAGTCTGTCCTCCGGCAGTTTCGCCGATTTTCTTGACGATGCTCAGACCGATGCCGATGCTATCTGGAGTTTTTTGAGGGTTAGTGGATTGGAAAATGATAAATACGCGATCGCACTTTGGGAAGACCGACCGCTGACTGGTGCAATCCCGATCGTCTCCACATTCATTTTCTAAAATTTAATAGGGGCGATCGAATCTAACTAAACATTGCTCATCTTTATATTTGAAATGTTCATGTTACTAACTCAAACTCATTGGAATTGCTGGTGGAATCAAAAATAAAGATTTAATTTTTGTGTTTCATGGCACACTGTCTACTTAGAGTGAGTCAGTATTCTTATGAAAGAAGATTTATGAAGCACTCATTTAACCAATTTTAAGTGGTTAGCCCTAGCGAAAATATTTCTTTAATTGAGTATCTTTCTGTATAGATTGGGAACTATTAGGTACTTAGAGACTCGTGAGATATGACGAACGCTATGTTGCAAACCCAAATTAAAAATTCGGTTGATTCCATTGATGCTGATTTGAGTCAGGTCTCCAAACTTTGTGAAATAGGTGACTATTCGAGCGCGATCGTAGCCTTGAGTGCCATTTTAGAGCAGCGCCCCGATTCCCTCGCCGCCTGGAGCGAAAAAGCGAATGTCTATGTCAGTCTAGATAAACATAAGGAGGCATTGGCTTGCTTAGAGAAAGCGCTGATGGTCCATCCAACTTCCCCCTTTTTGTTTTACCAGCGGGGCTGGACAGAGCATATCTCAGGGCGTTATGAAGATGCAGGCAAAAGCTTTCAGCGTGTTATTCAACTTCAGCCCAACTATCCAAATGCTCATTACAGTTTGGGGCTTGCACTTTACACATTGAATCGTTATGAAGACGTGATCGTCTATCTAGCCAAAGCCCTAGACCTAGATCCGTCCTCATCTGACACTTGGTATCTGCAAGGGGCCGCCCTCTATGCGACAGGTCGGTACGAAGGGGCTGTGACTCACTTCAACCGATCGCTCGAAATCCGACCAGATCATGCGGAGGGGTTGAGTAGCCGTGGGAATGCTTTACTTTGTTTAGGAGATTATGAAGCAGCATCCAGTAGCTATGCGCAGTCTTTGGCTATGCAGATCGAAGATCCCCAAGTTTGGTATCAGCGAGGTGTCGCGCTAAAACATCTCAATCGTCACCAAGATGCGATCGGGTGTTATCAAAAAGCGCTCAAGTTTGAACCAAATTTTGCAACTGCTTGGTATGGTCAAGCCGTATCGTTTGTAAAATTAGAAAACTGGGAGAAAGCGCTGACCAGTTACGATCGGGCAATTACCCTTAAATCTGACTACTACGAGGCTTGGTACAACCGTGCTGTTTTGTTAAAAAATCTCAACCGTCTAGATGACGCATTAGAAAGCTATAATCGGGCCTTAGAATTGCGGCCTAACGATTTTCGTGCTTGGAACAATCGTGGCAGCTTGTTAGTGACAATGGGAGAATGGAAATCAGCATTAGAGAGTTTTGACAAAGTGCTTCAGCTCCGATCGAATGATCCTAATGCAATGCGAAATCGTGAAGCAGTTCTTAAAAAAATGCAATCCCTCTAATGTTCCAAACCACGCGTAGACGACTCGCCCTTTGGTATACGTCCGTCACCGCAATCCTGTTACTTTTATTTGCCACAGGCGTTTATTATTACGTTCGTAGCACTCTGATTGAACGTATTGACGACACCCTAGAGCATGTCGTTGAAGTTGTAAGTCGATCGATTGTTATTGAACCCATCGCTCCCAAATCACGCACCCTACAGGTCAATATTGAAGCAAGTTTCCGGGATAATTTTCTTGAACAAGGAGACGATCATATTGATTTGGAATGGTTTACAGCGCGGGGTTCTCTAGAATGGTCTACTCTACCCAGCCCGATCGCTGCGCCGCTCATCATGAATAGCAATCGGAGTCATACCGAAACGGTTCGATTAGATGCAACCCGTCTTTTGCGACAAGTGACTCAGCGAATTCAGCTTGGGCAGCAGGTTTTGGGCTATTTACGTGTTAGCCATCCATGGTTTGAAGTCACCAAGCCCATTCGAGAACTTTTTTTAGATTTGACCCTCGGCATTAGCGGAATGATTGGGATTGTTGCAGCGGTTGGTTGGTTCTTATCAGGACTTGCCATGCAGCCGATTCGGGATTCCTACCAAACGTTACGTCAATTTACAGCCGATGCCTCCCACGAGTTACGAAATCCGATCGCGGTGATCCAAACTAATGTTCAAGTCGCTCTCAGCGATCCAGATCCAGATCCAACTCAGACCCGATCGCATCTTCAAGTGGTCGAGCGTCTGACCCGTCGTCTTGGCAAGCTGGTGGACGATCTTCTATTTTTAGCTCGTCAAGATAGCGGTATTGTGCAACCGCAGTGGGGCGAAGTTGATTTACGTGACTTAGTTGAAGAAGTTCTAGAAGAGCAAGGGATTAGTGCTACTGAAAAAGACATTCAACTCAAGCTTATTACCGATGTCCAAACGGCAAAGTTAACGGGCGATCGTTCTGCACTCGCAAGACTCTTGACCAACTTGGTGAGCAACGCCATTCTATACACGCCAAATCAAGGCAGTGTCAAACTCGAACTTCAATCTAGTAAGCGTAGTAATCAAGCCTTCTGGACTCTGCGAATTACTGACACGGGCATTGGTATTCCTGAACTGGCCTTACCTCAATTATTCGATCGGTTTTATCGTGTCGATCCGGCTCGATCGAAAGCCTCAGGTGGAACGGGGCTTGGGCTGGCCATTGTTCAAACAATAGTAACTAATCATCAAGGTTCCATAACTGTCGAAAGTCAGGAAAATCAAGGTACAACATTTACCATTGTATTGCCTCAAAATTTTTGATGTCTACTTTCCAAGGGTTCATATTTGAGTTACAACTGAATTATTTACTGCATTAATGTACTGGCATTTCTATGAAGTAATCATGAACTTTAGGAGTTACTGCTGCTTGACTTTACAAAGATATAGCTTCTCCAAACTTCTGTAGTCTCTCCCAATCTAGGTACGTAGTTTGGTAGTGCCCTTATGTAAAGAATAGAGAATAATAGCTCTATCTCCAGATTTTGAGGTGTTGTGTATTATGAAACTTTATTTAATCTGTCCGACTTGTGGATCTGATGATGTGATGAAAAATGGCATGACTCGTCGGGGTAAACAAAATCATAAATGCCGAGATTGTGGTCGCCAGTTTGTCCAAAATCCTCAAGCTCAACCGAACGGGCCTGATACGTTGTCAAAAATTAAATTACTGCTCCTAGAGCGGATTTCATTAGCTGGGATTGCCAGGGTGATGGGTGTTTCCGAGAGCTGGCTCCAAACCGATGTGAATCAACTGTATGCCGCTGTAGAGGCCAAAGTCTCGATTATTCCAAAAGCCGTGGGAAAATGTAGGGTCCAAATGGATCAACTCTGGTCGTTTGTCGACACCAAGGGGACTAAGCAGTGGGTGTGGTTAGCGATGGATGTCAAAACACGCGAGGTGATTGGCTGTCATATCGGGGACCGCTCTAAGGATTCGGCTCAGGCACTGTGGGACTCTCTACCTCGTGTCTATCGCCAATGTGCCAAGATTTATACAGATCACTGGGAAGCCTACCGAGCGGTATTACCGTCTACG
>JAYUEW010000027.1:0-13087 GCA_043739045.1 Synechococcales cyanobacterium | reverse complement strand
GAGAAGAGAACATTGATGGCACCGTAACCCAGGCGATCGTTCTGGAAAATAATGAATGGAGCGTGACCCGAAAGCTTCGAGTGACCCAACAAGGTACTTACACATCAAATTATTTTATTAACGGTGAATCCTGCACGCTCACCGAATTGCATGAACAACTCAACCGTTTACGGGTCTATCCGGAAGGGTACAACGTTGTATTGCAAGGTGATGTCACCCGAATTATTTCGATGAATCCGCGTGAGCGACGGGAAATCATTGATGAATTGGCTGGGGTTGCCTCGTTTGATCGCAAAATTGTCCAGGCCCGCGAGAAGCTTGATGCGGTTAAAGATCGTGAAGATCGCTATCGAATTGTTGAACGGGAATTGATGGATCAGCGCGATCGATTATCGCAGGATCGGACCAAGGCCGAGAAGTACAAAAAACTGCGAGCCGAAATGCAGCAAAAATCCCAATGGGAAGCGGTTTTTAAATTCCAGGAAACTCAGAAAAATGTTGAGAAAATCACCGGACAAATCACCCGTAGTGAAACCGAAATTACGACATTGACCCTGCAAATTGAAACGTCTGAAACCCAAATTAAAGCCCTTGGGACTGAACTTGATGCGTTAAATGCTAAAGTCCGATCGCTGGGTGAAGCTGAACAAATTGCACTCCAGTCCCAACTCGCCACCCGTGAAGCTGAACTGCGCCAACTCGATCGCGCAACGTTAGATTTGCAAAATACAGACAAAGAAACCCAAGCCACGATCGCCCGCATTCAGACCGAACTCGCAGAGCATAGTAGTTTACTGACCCATGCAACCCACTCTCATCAAGCCTTAGAACAAACGCTACAAGTTGCCCAAACCGATCGCACCACGGCCCAAGATAGTCTCAATCGTGCCCGAGATGAAGCCAGCCAATCTGCCGCTAGCGCCGAAGCCTGGGTTCAAGAACAAACCGCCTTACGTCACCAAATCGACACCGTATTGTTAACCTTGGAGCCGCAGCGTACAGAACAAGCCCGGTTGCTAGAGCGATCGAGTCAATTGGGAAAACAACTTGAGGATCAAGTGCGATCGCGAGATGGATTTGCCTTGCAATTGCGCGATCAGCAGGCAGAACAAACAAATTTAGCTACCGATTTGACCTTAGCGATGCAAGCGGTGCAAACCTTGGCGCAGGATATTGGTGCGATCGACCAGGAATTGCAGATTCAAAAAGACACCCAAATCCGATTACAAAATGAGCAGCGGGAAAAACAGCGTAAACTCGATAAACTGGAAGCCCAAAAGCACGCCATTCAAGAAGCCCAAGGAACCTTCGCCACCCAACTCATTTTGGGCATGGATCTGTCGGGCGTTCATGGATTAGTCGCGCAACTTGGAAAAGTGACTTCTAAATATCAATTGGCGTTGGAAATTGCTGCCGGGGCGCGTCTTGGTCATATGGTTGTGGATGACGATTCCATTGCGGCGGCAGCGATCGAAATTCTGAAACAACAACGGGCGGGACGGGCGACCTTTTTGCCGTTGAATAAAATCCGCGCTCCTCAAATTCCTGATGCCGCCAAACTTAAAACTCTGAATGGTTGTGTTGGCTATGCCATTGACTTGATTGATTGTGATGATAAATATTGGGATGTTTTTGCCTATGTTTTTGGGGGAACAGTCGTTTTTGAATCGATCGATCGTGCCCGTCAAAATATGGGCAAATTCCGGATGGTGACCTTAGATGGTGAATTATTAGAGTCCAGTGGGGCCATGACGGGGGGAAGTATGGGGAAGTCTTCGCTTCACTTTGGATCTGGGCAAGTGCGAGAATCGGCTGAAGTGGCCAGTCTGCGGAAGCGATTGGCGGAAATTGAAACGGTGTTATTCCGCTGTGAAGATGCGATCGCGAGTGCAACCATTGCTCATCAGAATAAGACAAAACAACTGATTGAAGCGCGACAAAACTATCGTGAATTTGAAATCAACACCACTCAACTGACCAAAGAAATCGATCGGATTAGTGGCCAGACGGATTCTTTGACGCACCAACTCCGTCAGCAAACCATTGAGGCTGAGACCGTTGAACAACGTCTTGCATTTTTAAACTCAGAATTGCCCCAACAAGAACACCAAGTTGCGGAATTACGTGTAGCACTTGAAGCCCTAGAACACTCTCAAAACCATAGTGAATGGCAAGGAATTCAATCCACTTTGCGCCTGCTAGAGACCGAAGTTGAGACCAAAGAAAAAGCACTACGATCGATCGAGCAACAACTTCTCGATTTCAGCAATCAACAAATCCGATCGCAAGAACGCCTCGACCAAGGTAATATCCGTCTCCAAGAACTCCGCGCCCAACAACTCAATTCCCTCCAACAAGTGACTGCGATCGATATTCAAAAAGTCGAAATCCATGCCGCCCTCACCGAACTCAAAGCACTCCTGACTGAACTCGACAAAACCCTTGGTGAAGAACGCCACAAACGAGATGCCCTCGATCGGCAACTGCGCGAACTCCAAACCCAACGCCAGCAAGCCGATTGGCAACGGGGTAAAACACAAGAAGCCCTAATATCATTGCGCCAAGATGCCTTGACATTGCGCGAAACCTTGAATGCTCAAGAACAGGAATTGCCTGAACCATTCCCGGAAATTCCTGACGATGCAACACGAGATTTGCCAGCGCTCCAACACGAGATCCGATCGTTACAAAAGCGTTTGCAATCCATGGAACCCGTCAATATGATGGCCTTAGAAGAGTACGATCGGACCCAAGAGCGCTTACAAGAACTAACAGACAAATTGACCACCTTAGAAGAAGAACGCACCGAACTTTTATTGCGGATTGAGAATTTTACGACATTGCGAGTCCGGGCTTTCCGCGAAGCCTATGATGTGGTAGATGTGAATTTCCAAGAAATCTTTGCCACATTATCGGAAGGGGATGGTCGTCTCCAGCTTGAAGATGCACAAGATCCATTCAATGGGGGTCTAAATTTAATCGCCCATCCAAAGGGCAAACAAGTCCAACGTCTTGCCTCGATGTCCGGGGGTGAAAAATCTCTGACGGCCCTGAGTTTCATCTTTGCATTGCAGCGTTATCGCCCTTCACCGTTCTATGCGTTTGACGAAGTTGATATGTTCCTAGATGGTGCCAACGTCGAGAAATTGGCCCGCATGATTAAGCATCAGGCCACATTGGCACAATTTATGGTGGTCAGTTTACGACGACCTATGATTGAGTCAGCCCAACGCACGATCGGAGTGACGCAAGCCCGTGGAGCCTATACTCAAGTCATTGGAATTCAACTTGAACACAGTACTGAGAAAACACCATAGCGAATTAGTGGCGAAATCGATCGGCCTAGCGTTTAGTAATATATCTCAAGCACGTTATCGTATTGATTTTTAACGTTTTTGTTGTTCCAAGGCATCAATCAAACGCATCACCATCCATTCATGGCTTTCATCGAGAGATTGCGATCGTTGAAAAATTTGATTTTGCTCTAATTGTGCATATCCACAATAGGCTGCATTGAACATCCGGGCCGAATGGACAATCTCAGATTCACTAAATCCCCAAGGGGCGAGGGCATTGGTATAAATTTGCATAATGCCCTGATGCAATCTCGCAAATTCAACATCCTCTAGAGTCATGTGATGGGAGGCTGCGATCGTTAAAAGTTCAGGATAGTCTTTCGCACAGTGACGATAGCTAGAAGCCACGGCAATCAGTTGCTCTCGGCTAGTCATCATTGGCTTCAACGCGGTCTCAGCATAGGTTAAAAATTGTTGCCAACCCTGTAAAGCGACCAGTCGATGTAAGTCATCATTCCCTGCCACATGGTTATACATCGAAGGCGGTTGAATGCCCAACTCGCGCGCCACCCGATTGATGCCGAGTCCTGATTGTCCATCCGATCGCAGCACTGCCATTGCAGCATTCACAATAGCGCTCCGAGTTAATGTCAAACCTTTGGGTCGAGCCATGATAAACAATTAAGAATAATGAACTGAGACTTAAAATTCACCCGTCTCCCCTGCATGTCCCCCTTACTGAGGAGGCTAGGGCGATCGGGTCCAACCGGATTACAACTATTTCAAAGGATGATGGTCAGAAAGTAATTTCTCCACCCGCGCCCCATCGACTCGTGCGGTCATACGCTTGTTCTCGTCCACATCTCGAATGGTTTTTGACAAACTCATCGTTGAAGCTAGCGAAAATGTAAATCCTACGCCTAAATAGCCTTTCATCCAGCCATCAACAGGTAAAAAGAATATCCCGATCGTGACCGCTGAAGTCGAGATAAAAAAGGAAGCCCACGTCTGAAATATCCAGGCAGCGCTGTGTTCATTAGGCATCGACAAATCCCGCGATCGAGTCATAGCAGTATCCTCAGGAAACTAATTGAGTTAGTTGGATATGCATAATCTAATTTAATTAGTTTAAGTTGTCAAGACTTATCTCTCTAAAGCCTGCCGACGGACAACATAGCGCTGAACAACCTTTGGCAAGTCGCCGCGATGACCCATCACAATCAAAATATCGTCAGATTCGAGTCGTTCATGACGGGCTGGATGAATATACATTTCGCCACTCGCTTTTCGCAGCGCCACCACAATAAATGTTCCCTTACCTTGTTCTTCCAATCCCCCGATAGTCCCATTGATCAACGGCGAATTCGGGGCGATCGCAACTTCATCCACCTGTACATCCACTCGGGCCAGCAATTCATTCAACGTATGCCGACCATCTTCTTGATCCAAAAAATCTAGCGTCACCGGATGCATAATCATGTCGGCAATTCGGGTTGCACTAATTGATGCGGGCAAAATCACCTGATCTGCCCCCGCTAATCGCAATTTCTTCTCTGTCGAGGGTAACTCTCCCCGCGCCAAAATCCTCAATTTTGAATTTAATCCTCGTGCCGTCAATGTGATGAATACATTCGCTGCATCATCGGGAAGGACCGTCGCTAAAACATTGGCCCGATCGATTCCCACGGACAACAGCACCTCTTCATCAGTTGCATTTCCAGTTTTTACCAAATATCCATGGAACTCAGCCGCCTCCGTCCGCTCCGCATTGTAGTCAATCACCACAAAGGGAATACCATTTGCTTCTAGCTTTTTTGCCAAAATCTGACCAATCCGCCCATAGCCACAAACGATCGCATGATGCTCCAGATTTTCGATACCACGGGTCATACGTCTTGCTCCTAATGCTTGTTTTAGTTCACCTTCTGCAATGGTTTGAATGATGCTTCCGATGATATAGACCGACGACGATGTTCCTGCGACAATGACCATCATGGTGAATATTTTGGCGTGTGGCGTATTAACCGGGCACATTTCACCATACCCCACCCCAAAGACCGTAATCACGACCATATAGAGTGAATTTAACCAACTGCATCCGTCTAGACGATAGCCAATGACGGCCAAGATAATAGTGGCGAGAAAAATTCCAACGCCCGTAACAATGCGCTTGGGGGCGGTATTCAACACAAGACACAGCTCACAAGAAAAGACGTAGACTAAAAGGCGTAACCCGCTTAGAAAGATTAGCAGAGAACTTCATTATGGCGCTGTTTGGATTTGGTAAAAAATCGGCTCTGCCTTCCCCTGAAAACGCATTGCCGGGACGATCGCAGGAAATGCCTGTCCCTGAAAAACATTTTGTAAATGGTCATCCGCTCAAGGGCGACTTTCCCGTAGGCTATCAGCAAGTCGTATTCGGTCTAGGGTGCTTCTGGGGTGCGGAACGTAAGTTTTGGCAACAGGAGGGAGTCTATAGCACTTCTGCTGGCTACATCGCCGGGTATACCCCAAACCCAACTTACAGAGAGGTCTGTTCCGGAGCCACAGGACACAATGAAGTGGTGCTGGTGGTCTATGACCCATCGGTGGTCAGCTATGAGACCTTGCTAAAAGTGTTCTGGGAAAGTCACAACCCCACTCAGGGAATGCGCCAGGGCAATGATAGTGGTACTCAGTATCGATCGGGAATCTACACCTATTCTGAGGCTGACAAAAAAGCCGCCGAACTGAGCCGCAACCAGTATCAAGCCAAACTCACTGAATCTGGCTATGGAGCTATCACCACGGAAATCCTCGACGCGCCGACCTACTATTACGCTGAAGATTATCATCAGCAATATCTAGCCAAAAATCCGGGGGGCTATTGTGGTCTGGGTGGTACGGGAGTGGCTTGTCCGATCGGGGTATGAGTTGTCCTGGTAACTTGGCTGACAGCAGATCATTGATTGATTGTTGAGATCGATTTAGTTTGGGTCTCCATCGAATTAGACATCTACAGGAATTGATCTGATTAGAAGCGGTGCAAAATTAGCGACCGTCTAAAATCGAAATTTGATCGAACCTTCGATCGTTCTGTTCAGCAAATTTCGGACTAGCCTTAATCTGATGTGGACCAAGATGATTCCTGAATGACTTGTAAATAACTCGTAAATAACTCGTAAACACTAATATTAAGGGCTGATTCTTTAGAGTTCAGCCCTTTTTTAGAACTATTCAATTAAAAATTCAATTAAAAGTGTTCCTATTTGCAGAATTCCCGATATACTCAAGTCATTCTTTTAATTGACCAGCATCATGGATTTCAGCGTTCTCACTCCAGACTTCAGAAAACAACTTGAACAACAGCGTAGCCGATTGCATAAAGAGCGCGATGAAATTGTCGCTCAAGCGGCCCAAGCCGTCGATGCAAATATTAATCATATCAATGCACTTCTGGGTGAGACGACTGCTGCCGTCCCACCAACCAAACGACCTTACAATCGTAAGACCGTTGAAGAATCATCTGAAGTGCGGGTTAAGCGGGCTTACAATCGCAAACAGCCTACGATGAAGGCTCCCAAAAAGTCTAAAATCATGGACCAAGCGATCGCCTCTGATTCAAATGCTCCTAAAAGTAAGTCAACTATAACTAAAGCAAAAAAGGTCAAAGCCCCGAAGTCTAAACCTAATCCAGCAGACTTCCCGACTTTAAAATCTGAATATTCAACATTGACTCCAGCACAGGCTATTGCTGCGTTGTTCCAATCTGCACCGAAAAAAGTGTTCAACGTAGATGACGTAATCGCGGGCATTTATGACGCGATCGATGAACATGAAATGGCAAGAACTCGACAACGTATTGGCGTAACCCTAGGCCATTGTGCGCGTCGTCAAGAATGCGTCAAGGTTGAGGGTGAGATTGCTCAGTATCGGTTAAACGGTTAGAACCATTGACGGGATTGATCGTAGATGATCTGCGATCGGTCCCATCTTTTGATTGTCGAATGATTCCAAAATTTTTAGATCGTCACTCCAGCCAATCTACCTGTCGATGGGGTGGGCAATATTTACGAACTGCGCTTGAAATTTGTTTAAGATTCAGCGGTTTCATAAAACAATCTGCCGCACCCAAGGCATAGCCCATTTCCTTATTGTCTACCATTGTCAGCATTAGCACTGGAATTCGCGCCAAATCTGGGTCGGATTTAAGTTGCATCAACACCGACCAGCCATCCTGCTGGGGCATCATCACATCTAACGTAAGATCCTGAAACGTCGGATCGTCGTCAATCACTAGCACTTTACCTTTGGAATAAGTCAAATAAACAAAATTATTTTCTGAATAACGCGGATGTAAGGAGATATCCATCAAACCCGCTTGTCCAGCAACAAACAGTTCTGGAATTGTGCCGATTTCAACTCGTTCTAAGACTCCCTTTCTCAATAGCTGCATTCTGCCGCCTCGCTCGGTGATGAGGAGCGCCCCATCAGGCAGCCATGCCATGCCCCAAGGTCGTTCTAATCCTTGTAAGACGATCGTCTGTTTAAAGCCCGCTGGTTTGAGATTCTTAGCGACTGGATCACTGGATGTCGGTTTGATTGATGCAGGCTCAGTTGACATGACTTGTGGAGGCGTGCGATCGTTGATGTTGAATTCTGAAGGGCTGCAACTCACTAACGCCAAAGCGATCGTACAAATAAATAGTTTTATCGAGTGCTTTAAGTTTTTCATTACTTGTAATCTTATAAATTCTTTCTTGTCTAATATGTTTCCAAGAAGTTTTCAATGCCTCCTATAATCTCCCATAGCATTCCCTAACAGTTTTTAAATTTTCAGCACATTGTAATATTTGCAAATTTTTCTTACAAACATATACATCCCTATGACTCAAACCTATATTGAATCCCTTACTTTGCTTAGCCCAAGTGATCAGGTCGATGTAAGCAACTGCGATCGTGAACCCATTCACATTCCAGGATATATCCAACCTCACGGTGTTTTGTTTGCGCTCCATCAACCCGCCTTAACTATTGTACAAGTGAGTGAGAATAGCAATGAATGGCTAGGAGTCACACCCGAACAGCTTTTGAACCAACCGTTAAGTTGTTTGTTGAGCGAGAATGAAATGCACGCCGTTCGTCAATGTCTGGCTGGAGACCTTAACTACGTCAACCCATTGCAAATCGAACTTAATACACCTCGCGGTAAAATAGTCGCTCATGGCGTGGTGCGTAGTATGGGTTCCATAGCGATCCTAGAGATTGAATTTGGACAAATTACGCTAGGCCAAGCCAATCTGCCCGAACGAAACGATCTGACCTATTTCGATTTTTACCGACAGGTCAAAGCGCCCATTGAAGCATTACAAAAAGCGACCAACTTTGAGGAACTCTGCAACCAATTAGTGGCCAACGTCCGTCACATTACAGGATTCGATCGGGTTATGATCTACCGCTTTGATTCCTCTGGAGCTGGAGACGTAATTGCTGAAGCCCTGCGTCCCGACCTAGTGCCTTATTTGGGATTTCACTATCCCGCGTCTGATATCCCTTTGCAAGCGAGACATCTTTATACTCTAAATCACCTGCGTCTCGTTCCAGATGTGATCTATACTCCTGTCGCCCTGATCCCCACACTCAATCCTATCACCCAGGCTCCCCTAGACTTAAGCTGGTCAGTATTGCGGAGTGTCTCCCCCCTTCATGTGGAGTATATGCAAAATATGGGAGTGCGATCGTCGATGTCGATTTCGTTAATGCGCGATCGGCAACTGTGGGGACTGATTTCCTGCCATCATAGCGAACCAAAACTGATCCCCTACTTTCAGCGCACCGTATGTGAATTTATGGGTCAGATAGGCGCATTTGAAATCAATGCCAAAGACGACCTTAAAGATCGAGACTATCAAATTAAACTCAATACCCTCAAAACATCCTTTTTCAAGTCTATTTCCCAACAATCAGATGTTTTAGCGGCCTTAACTCAATCTTCTACAGATTTATTGGATTTAGTCGGAGCAACGGGCGCGGTCATCTCGTTCCAAGATGAGTTAGTAGTTATAGGCAAAACTCCCAGTCAAGATGTTCTCAAACCCCTGATTGCTAGTTTGATTTCCCGTTTGGAAACTGATAACATTGTGCAGAGCGTTTGTTTGGCTAAAGATTACCCAGATGCAGAATCCTATAGCGATGTTGCTAGTGGTTTGCTCGCAATGGCGATCGCTAGCACTCAAAATTTTTATATCCTGTGGTTTCGTCCAGAAGTGAGTCAGACCGTAACTTGGGGCGGCAATCCCAATAAGCCAGAAATGGTTGATGATCATGGCCTAGTGCGTCTTTCTCCCCGGAAATCTTTTGCCGCGTGGCATGAAGATGTGCGACATACATCCTTACCGTGGAAACTTTGCGAATACGAAGCCGCTCTAGAACTTCGCAATGCGATTATTCATGTGACTTTACGTCATGCCGCCGAACTTTCCAAACTGAATGTTGAGTTAGAACGCAGCAATATCGATCTGGACTCCTTTGCCTATGTTGCTTCCCACGATCTCAAGGAACCACTGCGCGGAATTCATAACTACTCTAGTTTTTTGATGGAAGACTATGGCGAAATTCTGGATGCCGAGGGTATCTCCAAACTCCAAACCCTCACCCGCCTCACTCGTCGCATGGAACTCTTAATAGACTCGTTGCTGCATTATTCGCAGTTGGGACGGGCCGAACTGGTTACTATTCCGATCGATCTAAATGTCTTAGCCCAGGAAATAAGCGATCTATTCAAAATCACGACTACTGCTGATAGTTTGGATATTACTATAAATCCCCTACCGACTATTGTTGGCGATCGTTCTCAAATCACTGAACTAATCACAAATTTAGTCAGTAATGCCATCAAATACAACGACAATTCGCTCAAAACAATCGAAATTGGCTGTCTGGACTCGGATGCCGCTCAGTGCCTGCAACAAGAACGGCCCCAACTTGACATTCCATCGGGTTCCCAAATTATTTATGTCCGAGACAATGGAATCGGCATCGATCGATCGCATTTTGATGATGTATTTCAGATTTTCAAGCGGCTACATACCCGTGATGAGTATGGCGGCGGGACTGGGGCAGGTCTGATGATCGTTAAAAAAATCGTCGATCGGCATGGCGGGAAGATATGGATCGAATCGACCTTAGGACATGGCACCACATTCTACGTTTCGGTTCCAGCACCAGAAAATAATATAAATTAAGACTAGAGAGATCAAGCTAGGTATGAATTCTTTTGCCCCCTATCCCCCATCCTTTCTCCAACCACCGCTAGTACTAGTCGTAGAGGATAGCAACGAAGACTTCGAGGCTCTCGATCGATCGTTTCGGCAGTCCTCTGTTAAAACCCGATTACATCGCACTCAAACGGGTAAGCAAGCCCTTGACTATCTGGAGCAATCTATTCTCGCAAAGCCAACTCACCCAGAAAACGTTCCTGTTTTAATCTTGCTAGACTTAAATCTGCCTGGTATGAGGGGGCATGATGTTTTACAGTCTATTAAAAAAAATCCGCTGCTAAACTATATTCCCACGGTAATCTTAACAACATCTCTCAATTTAAAGGATATTCATGAATGCTATCGTTTAGGAGCAAATAGTTATTTAGTGAAAAAAATGGAATGGCAAAGCTTTAGGCAGTCTATGCACATCATGATTGAATATTGGCTGGATACCGCCACTTTACCTTAACTTTTTTAGAAGCGATCGTCTCAATCTAAAAAATCTGAACGTCATATATTTGCTTTGTTGTTTTTAAATATAGACATCTATATTTATTGGTTGTAAAGTTTTAAGTTTTCATTATGAGTTTTTATTATGATATTAAAGAAAAAGTTTGTAATTTTAGTTCTTGATGATTCTCATGAAGATCTACAAACCTATCAGCGTTTTCTAGAGCGCGATCGTACAAACTCCTACGAAATTCATCCAGCTTATCATGCTAGAGAAGCGCTACAGTTTTGTGAAACTCAATGGCCAGATTTGATAGTATTGGATTACCTATTGCCCGATCTCAATGGGCTTCAATTTATTGATGCACTTGAGGCGATCGCAAATGGTAAACCCCTTCCCTCTATTTTAGTGATGACGGGTCAAGGAGACGAAGAAGTTGCCGTGACTTTCATGAAAAAAGGCGTGCAAGACTATCTAATCAAGAATAAAGTCACCGAGACCAATTTTCAACAATCTGTTCAACATATCTTAGATAAAGTCCAATTACGCCGATCGCTTGAACTTCAGCAAAAGTGGCAACTTGCAATCTCCAAAATCTCCCTGCACATTCGCCAATCACTCGACATAGATGAAATTCTCAACACAGCCGTTTCACAAGTTAAAGATGTCTTATCTTGCGATCGGGCAATCATATATCAATTTGAACCCGATTGGGCGGGAAATGTTGTAGCAGAATCGGTTTCTTCTCCTTGGCGTGCCGCTTTGGGAGAGAACATTATTGATACTTTCTTTGAAAAGAGTAAGGCACTAATGTATGCGCAGGGGCGTAAAACAGCGATTGATGATATTTACAAAGCAGATCTGTCGGACTATCATATCGGCTTATTAGAGGCGTTTCAAGTGCGGGCATCTATAATCGTCCCGATCTTACTGCCTCTCGATGGTTCTGTCAGTCTGCCCAAACTTTGGGGATTGCTAATGGTGCACCAATGTCAGAACCCGCGCCCATGGGAAGATGCTGAGGGTTTGTTTTTAGATCAGATCTCAGTTCAACTAGCAATTGGCATTCACCAGTCAGAACTTTTGCAGCAGCTAAATCAGGAATTAGTACAGCGATCGCGAGCAGAACAAAGATTACTTATTCAGACTCAAATTCAAGGAAAGTTAATTCAAGATTTAGCGAAATCTACAACGCTTTTAGAAATACGAAACCGAGATCTTGATACTTTTGTAACGTTTGCCTCCCACGATTTGCGGGCACCATTGCGGGGAATTGGGAACTTAATAATTTGGCTCTTGGAAGATCTAGGTGATGTGATCAATCCAGACTTACAAAAGAAATTCGATATGATGACATTGCGAGTTGATGGGATGGAAGTCCTACTGAACGATTTATTGCAATATGCACAAATAGGGCGTGTAGAAGCTAATCTAACAACTGTTTGCGTTGAAGAACTTTTGCGCACCATCATCAATGAATTAGAAATACCGATCGATTTTACAATTCATATCGCCCCAGAAATACCAAATCTGGTCGCAGACTACAGGGTTTTGTATCAGATTTTTGTTAACTTGATCCAAAATGCAGTCAAGCATCATACTCGCAATGATGGAAGAGTTGAGATTGCCGCAACCCTCGAAGGGGATTTCTATCGATTTGATATAATCGACGATGGACCAGGAATTCCACCAGAGCATCACGAAAACATTTTTAAAATTTTCAGAACCTTTGGCAACCCTGATAGGCGCAATAATACCGGAGTTGGATTAGCGATCGTTAAAAAGATCGTTGAACTTCAAGGTGGAACAATTACTATTGAGTCGAATGGATATAGTGGGACAATTTTTCGGCTTACTGTGCCCATAAGTGACTTGAACTCTGGCCAAAGTGATTCGGCGTTAACATAGCCTCTGATTTAACTGGCACACTCAACACAATAAGTGCATACTCCCTGTTGTGCCGCCACAATATCGTTTCCGAGAGCTGGCTCCAAACCGATGTGAATCAACTGTATGCCGCTGTAGAGGCCAAAGTCTCGATTATTCCAAAAGCCGTGGGAAAATGTACGGTCCAAATGGATGAACTCTGGTCGTTTGTC
>JAYUEW010000026.1:0-6719 GCA_043739045.1 Synechococcales cyanobacterium | reverse complement strand
CAAGCTCAGTCTACCGCGACACACTACGTAGATTCCCTTATTCAATAAGACATAGATCAAAAAACATTATTGGCAGTCACCAACACCTCCGTGGACTCCCCTGCATTTTACAACGTCCGATCGACGGATGGGAAGTGGCTAAGTGATTTTCTGAGGTGGGGTTGAGAGGTAATGCCGATCGGATTTAATCCGATGCATACCAAATATGTTCAATAGTATCGGCCATCTCCCGTGCTTTTACCTCATTGGCCTGATCAAAGCAGACCGTAACATGTCCTAGTTTTCGGCCCGATCGGGCTTCTGATTTTCCATACCAATGGACTGTCGCACCGGGAAGTTTTGCCAACCGCGATCGGACTTCAACATAATCTGAAGTCGCAGATTCAAACCCCAACAAATTCACCATGACCGCCCCGCCACAATTTAGCGCCGAACTTCCCAAGGGCATTCCTGATATGGCCCGGAGCTGTTGTTCAAATTGCGAAGTTACCGATGCATCTAAGGTGTAATGACCGGAATTGTGGGTTCGGGGTGCAATTTCATTCACTAATATTTGGCCATCCAACGTTTCAAAAAATTCAATCCCAAAAATCCCCACCACTTGCAAGCTTTCTACAATTGTTCGCGCGATCGCCCCGATCGTTTGTTCCAACCCAACGGGCAGTTCGATCGGCACAATTACTCGATGACATACCGCATTTACTTGTTGAGTTTCTACAATCGGATAGAGCGAAACTTCACCGTCTAACGATCGTGCCACCATCACGGCTAGTTCGCGTTTAAAGGGTATGAATGCTTCTAAAAGTAAGTCTATTGCAGGCACTTTGGACAATACTTGATCTAACTCTAATTGCGATTTCACAATGAATGTACCGTAACCATCGTAGCCATTTCGGCATGTTTTTAAAACACAGGGAAAGGGGACTTCAGCTGCTTCTGAAAGACGACAAAATTTCGGGGTTGGCAAATTCCGATCGCGTAAAAAACACCGCTGATCATACTTACTAATTAAGGGTGCAAGAGAGGCGAGTGACGGTCGAAAACAAGCGCCCTGTTCGGCCAACTTAGACAGCGCATCCAAATCTAAAAATTCATTTTCAAAGGTAATCACATCGCTCTTCGCCGCCAATTTTTCGGTCCCACTCGGATCCGTTACCAGAGCAAAAATAGCCTCATCTGCGATCACCACTGCCGGATCCGCTGAATTTGGAGTCTGTACTCGTAACTCCAATCCAAGTTTTTTAGCCGCCGCCGCCATCATCCAAGCCAACTGTCCACCGCCGACAACCCCAACTCGCGTCACCTTTCTCGTCATATTTCCCGTCACCAAAGCACTCATCAACTCACCCTGCTCAGTTCGCACATTCACCATTCCGTCCCCCATGAACCCACGAATTGTATCGGATTTGAGACCTTTAGTGAGCAGCTTACCTGTAGCCGATCGCCTGTCCTGTTTAGGAAATGTAAAAAATCGCTAAATAAGTTGGTTTGGAAGGTTGATTAAACGCTAGATATGGTGTTAGATCAGTTTCATAGATGAATGGGTTAACGCCAAATTCTCTTTGCTCATGCTGTGGTTATTCACCAATTCTGATGATTCGTTCCAAGCTTCGTGAATAACCCTTTTTTATCCGATCGACGGGTCTTCAATTTTAGAGTCCCATCCGGTTCAAAATTTGCCTTAGTACAACTGCTGTCCACTCTACATCTGCTGCTGTAGTTTCTCTGCCAAAGGTTAGCCGAATGCCAGTCTTCGCAATTTTATCGTCATGACCGATCGCCTGCAAAATCAAACTTGGCTCTAGCTTTCCGCTACTACAAGCCGCCCCCGCACTAATGCCGATACCCGCGAGATTCATTTGCCGCACTAAGGTCTTGCCATTTTGCTGGAACCCATCGGCATCAGGAAGACAAAAACTAGCGTGGTGCGGCAGTCGATCGGTGGGGCTGCCCGTAGGTTTCAGCGCCGTGCCGAGAAGTTGTTCAAATAGTCGATCGCGCAATTCCGTCAGCCGTACAGTTTCCGCCGCCATTTCCGATGCGATCAATTCCGCCGCCAGCCCAAACCCTGCGATCGTGGGCACTGCTTGGGTTCCCGATCGCTCCCCCGATTCCTGACCGCCGCCCAGCAAAATTGGCAATACCGTCACGCCCGATCGGATATAAAGCGCCCCGCAGCCTTGAGGCCCATAGAGTTTATGGCTGGAGAGGGATAATAAATCGATCGGCAATGCGCTGACATCAATGGGCAAACGGCCTGCCACTTGGACCGCATCGGTGTGAAACAGAATATTATGCGATCGGGCAATTTCAGCAAGATGCGCGATCGGCTGGACCGTCCCAATTTCACTTTGTCCCCAAATAATCGAAATTAACACCGTATTTGGCTGAATCGATCGGACTAAATCTACCGCACTGACTAATCCCCAAGCATCAACCGGAAGACGAGTCACCTGCCAGCCGTGTGCTTCCAGGTATCGGGCGGGTTCGGAAATAGCGGAATGTTCGACGTTGGAAATAATTAAATGTTGGGGAGTCGAAAATTGCTGAGTAATGCCAAAAATGGCCAAATTATTCGCTTCTGTGCCGCCAGATGTGAAAACGATCGTCTCAGCGGGTGCATGAATTAAGTTGCCGATGCGAGTACGGGCTTGTTCCAGTAAAGTAGCCGATCGGTTTCCCCAGACATGGAGGCTGGACGGGTTGCCCCATTCCTGAGCCATTACCGTCTGCATAAGATTGACGACCTCACTACGCGTCGGGGTGGTGGCGCTGTAGTCCAGATAAATTTGCATAGTCGGTATTTGCATAGTCTTTATTGTCGCGCCTCAAGAGCGTCGGAGCAATCGCTGGGGCAATCTAAGAGGAGAATTTTTAGAGAACTAACCAGATGAACGGGAAGAATTGGACCGGACTGGCGACGCAACTTGTCGTGTTATTCACAGTGCCGTTAATAACAGTCGGGTGCCAGCGCGCCTCACTAACAGATAGTGCTTCCGTCAAGCTCACGCTATTACCCGCACTTCCTCAAGACCAACGTATCCAGGCATACTTCAATCATAGCGAAGCCGCCGAGTACTTAGAATCCGATCGTAAGTCTGCCAAGGGACAGCCTATTCAACGTGCTGGCGACAATCTAGAACAGGTGATCATTAATACCGTAGCTCAGGCTAAAACTGAAATTAAAATTGCTGTCCAAGAATTTCGATTGCCTCGCATTGCCCAAGCCCTCGCGATCGCGGCTAAAAATGGAGTCAAAATTCAAATTATTTTAGAAAATAGTTATTCAACACCCTACAGCGCCACCTCTGCGTCACAAGCCGAAACCCTTAAGGGCCGTGAACGTCAGCGTTACGACGACAATAAAGCATTCATCGACACCGACCGTAACGGAGTATTAAGCACCGAAGAAATCCAAACCCGAGATGCGTTGGTTATTTTGGATAATGCAAAAATTTCCCGCCGGGACGATACTTCAGATGGAACCAAAGGCAGTGGATTGATGCATCACAAATTTATGGTAATCGACGGCAAAACCACGATCGTCACCTCCGCCAACTGGACAACCTCTGACATTCACGGGGACATCACTAATCCTAGTAGTCTGGGCAACGCCAACAATTTAGTCAAAATCGAAAGTTCTGATGTCGCAAACGCCTTTTCCCAAGAATTCGACCTCATGTATCAGAGCCGCAAGTTCAAAACTCGCAAACCCGATCGCCCGGTCCAAACCTTCAAGGTCGGAGACTCTAAATTAAAACTTCATTTCTCTCCGATCGCCGTCAAAAAACCTTGGACCGACAGCAGCAACAGCCTGATTGCCGATACCGCCGACCAAGCCAAAACGTCCCTAGATTTAGCGCTGTTTGTCTTTTCCGATCGTCAACTCTCCGATCGTCTGTCCGCATTACCGTCCCGAAATGTCACCGTACGCGGCTTATTTGATCCTGGATTTTTCACGCGTCCCTACAGCAACAGTTTGGATATGTTAGGAATTCCGATCGATTCACCTTGCCGCCAAAGCAGTGGCCGAAGCTCTCAGCAACCCGACGGTCTGTCCGATCGTAAGTCGTCTCGCAGGCCATCTCGCCAGCGCAAAGCACTGACTAGTTCCAAACCCTGGCCCACAACCGCCGCCACTGTTGGTGTTCCAAAGTTAAAACCAGGTGATCTTTTGCACCACAAGTTCGCCATCATCGATCGCACCACCGTCATCATCGGTTCCCACAACTGGACAACCGCTGGAAACACGAAAAACGACGAAACCCTGATGGTGATTGAAAATAAAACGATCGCTGCCCATTATCAGAGAGAATTCGATCGGTTGTCTAAGGATGCTGTTCTGGGGCTTCCTAATAACGCCTGCGGTGTAAAAGAGGCCACACCAATCGATTCAGACGACCCATAACTCAAAAGCCGATCGGACTCTGGTTTAAAGAGCCGATCGGCTTTCTGGGATTCTTTTTGGAATTGACGTAACTCAACTACTAAGCAACCCCCTTAGTCCTTATTCATGAAATTTTGGACCTGTTGCAGCGCAGCGCGGAAAATATTGAATCCAGCCCAACTTGCGGCTACAGCCAAAGGCGCTAAAACTGCCACGATGCGAAAATCAAAATCCATAGTCCCGTCTCTCTAACAATTATTGTTATGTTCTATTCTCACCTAAATGGGGATCGTTTTCATAGCGTATGGTCCGCCGTTTTTTTAAATCTTGCACGCACCCCCATCCCGTAGCCCAAAGTCCCAAGCCCCAAGCCCTAATAATACCTGCGACATATTTCCATCCAAGCTGCCCAGCCCTACATTCACCATGGCTCCACTCAGAACTGATCCCATTATCGAGTTTTTGGGAGAAAGCATTCGGGGCCAAGTTGTTGTTACAAACCGTAATCTCATTAATATTAAAAAAGTGAAGGGACTGTCCATCTATTTCTAGACTCGTTCCTTCACTCTTCAAATTTTGAATGCTCCATCAAGAAAACTTGAGAAGACATTAGCCGGATTAAATTTTAAATACGTTCAAGTCCACAGATCGACAGAATTCAACTAGGGAGTCACCAGACCCAACCAAGCAAGTGCTCCTTGTCCAGTGGATGCTTCGATCGCCAACGCAATGATGAATCCCATCATTGCCGCACGGCCATTGAGCATTTCAGCATAGGTGCTAAATCCGAATTTTGGTTCATCTAACTTGGGAACGCTTGTAGGAGTGGTTGAAGCTTTGGAGTCTGCCATGGTTAGAAGCCTATGTTGTTATAAATCTTTATGGACTTACTTAATATACCGTAACTTCAAGGCAGTTGAACATAGGGTGAGGGAGGGTTTCCCGATCGTATTGATGGCATAGGTCGGAGATGGACTTATAAACTTATAGGGGAGAGACTGTGGGAGCAAACAGTTGTTATGGAACTGCTATAGAACACTCTTGCTTAGAGCGCGATCGTAAACTATGAATAACTAATCCACCATTATCCAGGTCAGCACAATGCGAATTGGGGTTCCAACGGAAACGAAGGATCAGGAATTTCGGGTGGGTTTGAGTCCGAGTAGTGTTCGGGCATTGACCGATCGTGGGCATCAGGTGATAGTTCAGAGTGGGGCGGGCTTGGGTTCGGGCTTTGCGGATGATGAGTATCAAGCGGCAGGCGCAACCATCGGAACTGATTCCTCGGCTTGGGCACAGGAGTTGATTGTTAAGGTAAAGGAGCCGTTGCCATTGGAGTATGACTTTTTACGATCGGACCAGCTTCTATTTACCTATCTCCACTTAGCGGCGAACTTAGATCTGACAAAAGTGCTGCTGCAATCAAAAATCTGTGCCATTGCTTACGAAACTGTGGAGAGGGCCGATCGTCGGTTGCCGTTGTTAACTCCCATGAGCGTGATTGCGGGACGACTTGCGGTGCAGATGGGAGCTAGGTTTTTAGAACGGCAGCAGGGCGGGCGCGGGGTGTTATTAGGTGGAGTGCCAGGGGTTGCATCTGGGCATGTGGTGATTTTGGGCGGCGGAGTTGTGGGGACGGAAGCCGCAAAAATGGCGATCGGGTTGGGGGCGCGGGTGACGATTGTGGATGTGAATGTCGATCGGTTGACGGAGTTAGAGGCGTTGTTTGGGTCGAGAGTGAGTTTGCTCTACAGTACAACCGCCCAGATTGAAGCTGTGGTTCCTCAGGCAGATTTGCTGATTGGTGCGGTGTTGGTGCCAGGGAAAAAAGCTCCGATTTTAGTTAAAAAATCTGTTGTGGGGGCAATGCGATCGGGCAGTGTGGTGATTGATGTGGCCGTGGATCAAGGTGGATGTATTG
The DNA here is from genome assembly GCA_043739045.1 of Synechococcales cyanobacterium. GTDB lineage: Bacteria > Cyanobacteriota > Cyanobacteriia > Leptolyngbyales > Leptolyngbyaceae > JAAFJU01. The sequence continues at coordinate 411 of JAYUEW010000026.1, read as the reverse complement.
AGACGATTAGGACTACATCTCATACTACGCCGACCTATATTGAGTCCGGGGTACTCCATTATGGCGTGCCGAATATGCCCGGTGCGGTGCCTTGGACGGCGACTCAGGCGTTAAATAATAGTACGTTGCCCTATGTTTTGAAGCTGGCAGAGGGGGGCTTGGGGGCGATCGAAGCTGATGCGGAACTATTGATGGGGGTAAATGTGCGAGATGGAATGTTGATCCATCCGGCTGTGCGATCGATGTTCCCGCAATTAGCTCGCAATTAGATTGTTCTGTTCCGCTAAGGCAACAATCATAGCCCCCAGAATTGGTAGGGGTGATTCTTTAGAGAGAGGATGTAATCTGGAATGAGTTGAATCAGGTGATTCTTATGACCGTTTCCCTCTTGATTGAGCAGCTAAAGACGAT
>JAYUEW010000025.1:0-2838 GCA_043739045.1 Synechococcales cyanobacterium | reverse complement strand
CGATCGATGAGCTGGGGCAACTGGCTAGCACCGTCGAGGAGGCTGTAGTCACTGTGGATATGGAGACCAACAAAAGACATCAAACTTGCTCCGGTACGTGAATCTTTGGCTCAAAGGCGATCAAGATTATAGCCACTATAGGGAGTAGTTCAATGCCGAATTTTAATCCCGTTGGATCCAGTTATGGAGTCTGGTTCGTAAAGGATTATTTGCAATCTCGATCGGGCTTTAATAGTACATATGAATTTCTTTAAGATCAAGTTTTGACGTTTGAGTTAGGATTTCTGCTTTACTTAAGTTGCTGTTGCTAACTATTTCTAAACTTATGAATCCGACGATCGATTTGATGAAGACTATATTTGCAAATCCACCGAAGCCATTTGACCCAATTAATCAAACATTGAAGGGTTGGGCGGTATTTTGTTTGCGCGATCGGGGGTTTGTGATTGTCACATTTTCAGCGAAGTCAGATTTTATTGTGTCATCTAAGTCGGGTGATTTACTGTTTAATGTGACGCAAAATTCAGCGGATGTGACAGCAGGGAATGTGGGTTGGATTGTAGTTGCAGCGGATGGAACGGCGACGGTAGTAGATGCGACTGAATGACCGCAGTGATGGGCTTGTCGGGATTGGACGCTGTGAAAATAGTGCGCTGGAAACGATCGCCCAAATTACAAATGCAAATCCCGATCGCTCTAAATCTCAATTTCAATGGAGACTTATATCATCCCTTTTCAAGGAGGTTAGGCGATCGGGATCTATTTTAATTACAACTCAATTATTTAAACCTTCGCTTCCTCGCGAACTAGCTTCTCCCAACCTAATCCATTCAATGCTTCATTACGACGCATTGGACGAGTTACAAGCTCAAGAATATCGCGGGTGTTTGTAAACCCATGAATTTGCGCAAAGGTGAACTCGACCGACCACTTTGTCGTGATGCCGCGAGCTTCCAAAGGATTCGCGTGAGCCATTCCCGTAATGACGAGATCTGGTTTCAACGCTTCAATCCGTTTAATTTGATTGTAGTTATCTGGCTTTTCTACAATTGTTGGCAATGGCACTCCCATTTCATGACATGTTTTCGTTAGCAATTCCAATTCTGATTGCTGATACCGTTTATCCATGTAAGGAATCCCAATCTCGTGGCAAGTCATGCCGCACCGAATTAAAAATCGTGCTAGTGATACTTCTAGTAAGTTGTCACCCATGAAAAATACAGATTTTCCACGAATCAATTTCACATAATCTTCTACGTTTTCCCAAATTTGCGCTTCCCGTTCTGCCAAGCCCGTAGGTTCAATGTCCAATGCTTTACAAATTGATTCAATCCAAGCACGAGTTCCATCCGGTCCGATCGGAAATGGTGAATTAATCAAATTCGCTTTACGGCGACGCATCAAGGTTGTGGCTGTCCGTGATAGGAATGGATTAATTCCTGCAACAAAGTCCCCTTCATCAACCACAGGTAATTCGGTAAATCGCTTAGCGGGAAGCCAACCCGACACCTCAATCCCTTGCTTTTGCAATTCCAACGTTAACTGGGTCGCAACCGGGTCAGGCACCGATCCAAACAAAACCAACGGCTTATGTTTGACCATGGGCGCGGCAGTCACGTCTTCTTTTTTGTTACCGAAATTCAATAGTTTCTGAATGGCATTACGTTCAACTTTTTCGTCTTCGCTAGTGACTTGTTTGGATGTAGGGCAACGAAGCGCCATAGATGCGAGAACAGTGTCTTCGCCTTGTGTAAATGCGTAATCCAAGCCATTGGCGCGGGCAACGACGATCGGAATTCCAATTTCTGCTTCAATTCGAGGCGCAATGCCCTCCATATCCATTTTGATAATTTCAGTAGTGCAGGTGCCGATCCATACAATCACACTGGGGTTACGATCGCGCTTAATCTGCTCACACAGCCGTTTTAGCTCATTGTAATCATTCAATTGGGCTGAAATATCGCCTTCTTCTAGTTCCGCCATCGCATAGCGCGGTTCTGCAAAAATCATTACGCCCATGGCATTCTGCAAGAAGTAACCACAGGTCTTTGTGCCAACGACCAAAAAGAAACTATCTTCAATTTTTTGATACAGCCAAGCCACACAACTGATCGGACAAAAAGTATGATAATTTCCGGTTTCACAATCAAACTTTAATGCATCAGGATTGAGACCTTGTTGTTGGGGAGGCTGAGAGGTTGCGATCGTCATAATGTTTAAGTGGTGGGTGAGGAGATCCCCCTAGTCCCCTTGGTAAGGAGGGACCGGAGTTTTAAGAAATTGAATCATACGAAAACTTAAAATCCCCAAAATCTCTTAGTCCCCCTTACCAAGGGGGATTTAGGGGGATCAAGATCCTAAACGGCAACTAACTCTTTATCAACCGCTGCTGGTGTTGGTGGATTGAGATAGAAGTCAGAAAGCAATGTGAACAGATCCCGATCGTCTGCACTATTGGGAACTACGCCTTCAGGTTGGGCGAGAAGTTGGTCCGCAATATTCAAGTAGTAATCGCAGACTGGTAAGAGTGAGGGATCAGTTTCCGCCATTTCAAACATTGTTTTGCCTTTCACACGAGAAATCCGAATATCTTCGATCAAGGGCAATACTTCCAAGATGGGCATAGGAACAGCTTCCACATACTTTTCAATCAAATCGCGCTTAGAAGTTCGGTTTCCAATCAATCCGGCAAGTCGTAAGGGGTGAGTTCTGGCCTTTTCACGTACAGACGCTGCAATCCGATTGGCTGCAAACAAAGCATCAAATCCATTGTCAGTCACAATCAAACAATAGTCTGCATAGTTCAAGGGTGCTGCAAATCCGCCGCAAACCACATCT
>JAYUEW010000024.1:0-4183 GCA_043739045.1 Synechococcales cyanobacterium | reverse complement strand
GATTTATAGTGTGCGACGACGATCGTTGGCCTCGTGGGCTTGTGGCGGTGCGATTTTGAGTACGTTGGTGGTGGATGGGTTGTTTTGGGGTGCGGCGATTGCTGGATCTTGATAGTGGGATTACTCAAGAAGCTATTACAGTGAACAAGTCTGGTTTTGGATTCGGGTTAGAATAAAACCCTCTTAATTCGTACTACCCTGATTTTGAACCCTATGGTTGCTACTATGCCGACTCTTGAATCCCGTCTCGATCGCTTTTATGGTGAGATCCAGACGGTAATCTTGTCGCGTCAAAATCCGATTACGGGACTGCTGCCAGCGAGTACAGCGGTGAACGCCCATGGAGACTATACCGATGCTTGGGTTCGGGATAACGTCTATAGCATCTTGGCCGTGTGGGGCTTGGCGCTGGCGTATCGGAAGACGGATTTGGCCTCAGGCAGGCTCTATGAGTTAGAGCAATCGGTGGTGAAGTTGATGAGGGGGCTGCTATTTTCGATGATGCGGCAGGCTCACAAGGTTGAGAAATTCAAACAGTCGCAGGCACCAATGGATGCACTGCACGCGAAGTACAGCACAACAACGGGCGATACGGTGGTACCGGATGATGGCTGGGGACATTTGCAGATTGATGCTACGTCGCTTTTTTTGGTCATGTTGGCGCAGATGACGCTTTCAGGATTGTCTATTGTATTCACTCAAGATGAAGTCGATTTTGTTCAAAATTTGGTGTACTACATTGGTCGAGCATACCGAACGCCAGACTATGGAATTTGGGAACGGGGAAACAAAATTAATCACGGGGGCGTGGAGCTGAATGCGAGTTCCGTGGGGATGGCGAAGGCGGCACTTGAGGCGATGAATGGGCTGAATTTGTTTGGGATGCGGGGGACACAGGATTCCGTGATTCATGTATTGCCCGATGAGATTGCCCGATGTCGGATGACGTTAAAGTCTTTGTTGCCCCGTGAATCAATCTCGAAGGAAGTGGATGCGGCCTTGTTGAGTGTGATTGGGTATCCGGCATTTGCGATTGAAGATCCTGACCAAGTTGAACGAACGCGGCAGAAGATTATCGATCGCTTACAAGGCAATTATGGGTGTATTCGGTTTCTGAGAGATGGACATCAAACGGTTGTAGAAGATAGAAGTCGATTGCATTATGAACCGACGGAATTGCAGGCGTTCAAACATATTGAATGTGAATGGCCCCTGTTCTTTACCTATTTAGCGTTAGATGGGATTTTTCGGGGCGATCGTAAACAAGCAACATCCTATTTAGAAAAGTTAGCGGCGGTGGCAATCGAGCGAGATGGCATTATGTTGCTACCGGAAGTGTATTTTGTGCCGGAAGATGCGATCGAGGCTGAGAAAAAAGAACCCAAAAGCCAAACCCGTGAAGCAAACGACAATTTACCCTTAGTTTGGGCGCAGAGTTTGTATTATTTGGCGCAAATGTTGAATGAAGGGCTACTGACGGTGGCGGATGTAGATCCGTTGAATGCACATATGAGAGTTGGCTATGTGCGACGGGCGACGGTTCAAATTGCATTATTGGCCGAAGATGAGCCATTGCAATTAAAACTCGCGGCCTATAATATTCCGACCCAAACCTTAAGCCAGGTAGAACCGATTCAGGTGCGTCCGGCGAAGGATCTGGCTTTGGCTTATACACGATTGGGCCATAACGGGAAATTGGGTTTGACGGGTCGCCCGATACGGTTAATGCGAAGTTTGACGACCTCGAAGGTGTATAAAATTCGCGATCGATCGATGGTGTTTTTGCCTGCCTTTTTGGACGAACAGAAGTTTTATTTGACCTTGGATTATCACTTTTTAGTGTCGAACATTAAAGGTGAACTGGCTTATATTCATCGTCATTGGCGGCAGTTAGGTCGTCCAGTGATGACGCTTTTAATTACGCACGATATGCTCGATCGGGGCCAAGATGCGCTCTTGGGGATGGTTCAGGAGTTTCAAGAAGGAATGTGCGGGGATGTTCCGGTGAAAGTGGGGCCGTTGAATCAGTTAATGTTGACGGCAGGGCGCGATCGGTTGGACTTTTTGCCGGAGTTGGAAACCCTAGAATTTTTAGACTTAAATCATTTAACACAGCACCTGAATTTTGATGCGAAGAACACTAAACCCCTCAGTAGTTCTCAGGAATTTAGACTTGAGCAGGAATCGAATATTAAAACCCTAATCAAGCGACTAATAGGAAGTAAAAATCTGTATGAGCAGATTGAGGTTTTGAATGTGTTGATGAAGCTAAAAGGATTGATTTTTGATACAGGAATTGGAACAGATCAGCCTGTGATGGTGGGACGCTTAATTGAGGAAATCTATCATAAAGCAAGTCGCGGAGATGTCGATGGACAGCCCTATTGGGGGATTGTTCGGCGGGCTGCCGGACTCCTGGATAAGGTAGATGCAAATTTACTGGATGCAACAGTCGATATCTTGGTACGGCAGAAGCGAATTTCAGTAGGCCGATCGTATAGTGAAGATTCACTAATTGTAAGGCCGTTGTCGTTAACGGAGTTAATGGAAAAGATTCAATGTTTCTGTCGTGAGGACATTCGCGATCGGGTATTGAGTCAGGAGATTTTGGTTTACATTAGTTTGCTAATTAAGTCTGACCCGAGTTTGTTTAAAAACTTGCTCACAGTTCGGGTTGGCTATTTGATTTTGTTGTTGACAAGTGACTTGGCTGGAACGGAGTCTTTGACCCAAGACGAAGCCTATGAAGCCTTGATGCAACTGAGTCCCTATGCAATTTATGAACGATTACGCATGACATTAGAAGGCTATGAAATGGGGAATGAGATGTTGCGATCGCAGGAGTCGTTACATTTGAAGTTAGCCCAGACGAAGGTGGATTGGGTGGTGCCGGAGAAAGAAATAGAAGAAGAGGAAAAGGATTGGTTGCGTTTTAGGCAAGGACAGGGCGCAAGCGGGACGGTGCCTGATAATTTCTATGAGCGAGTTTGGCTGGTGCTGGAGCGCTGTCAGGGATTGGTGATTGGGGATAAACTGGAGCGGCGTAATCGGTTGGAGAGTCATTTGTTATTGAGTGAAATGACAAAGGGTGAGACGACATTTGCGCTTCAGGTGGAACATTTGTTGAATAAGATTCAGGGTCCTGAATACCGATCGGCGAATGTTGAAGCGCTAATGGAATTGGCTGCAATTATTGAGAAGAATCCTGATTTTAAAATTCAAGAATACATTGTGTTAGATGTTTTGATTGGTCATGGGGTGCGGTTAGCTTGGTTGAAGGTACATCCTGAGCAGACCGATCGATATGATGAGTTTAAAGCAGCGGCTTGGAGTGAGTTTTATCGAAGTTCTCCCTATGCGATAGCCAATGCGGTTGCAATGGCAATGCAGTATTTGACGCAATTGGGGACGATCGGATAAAGGAGTTGGTTTGATTTCAAGTGATTCGATCGGATTATCTGAACACTTAATGGGGTGCGATGGGGTGCGATCGGCAAAAAATGCCGTGTGACGATCGTACCACTCAGTGCAATTGGAAGCGCTTAACCCCGATGCCACTGATTTTTTAGCGTTAGCTCCAGATTTTGTGAGTGAGTTACGATCGGCTGGCGATCGACTAAACCCGTTGCCAGACAAGATGAAGGAATATTGATCCTAGTCAGCGGCGGTAAATAACGTGAGTTCGGGTTAAGCAGAAGCCAGTAAATTATGCTCCATAGCGATTCCTGGCTTCTTGGGCTGATGGCAATAAGCAATCAACCCACAGAGAATATTGACAAAGCAGTTGACTGGAGAGCGATGCCGAGAATGCTCAATCTGGGAAATATTTTTCAATTGGTCAATTACCGTCTCAATAACTGCTCGTTTGCGCAACATTAATCGCTCACAAAAGGGCATCAAACGCTGTTTCATATTGCGTTTGAGTTTAGTCACCAGTTGGATACCGACCTTTTCTAGTAATTCCTTGAATAATTTTTGGCAAACATCCCCCTTATCGGCATACACATTACCAAAAAGAGCATGTAGCAAGTCGGGCACGGGCTGCGGTCATCTACAGTGCCGGGAGTCACCTGAGCATTGAGCAGTTCTCCTTTGTCATTAATCACAAGATGTAATTTCAATCCGTAGAACCAGTCCACGGAGGTTCTGCCACGAGCCGCGATTGTTTCAAACACTTTATGTT
>JAYUEW010000023.1:0-18984 GCA_043739045.1 Synechococcales cyanobacterium | reverse complement strand
TTTGATGCCGCCGATTTGGTGTTCCACTTCGACCCGAATCTTGGATATTGCTTGATTCTCCTCCTTCTCAGTCGCCGTTAATTCTCCGCCCCGAGGCTTCTTCTTCGGTTGCTGAATCTTGACCCCTTCTGGGGCATAGCCTTGAAAGCCCGTATCCTGCCATAGGGTACTGTCTGGAGGAAATTGATAGCCTTCCTCATCTGCTATCTTTTTGTCATGCTTTTTCCCTTCATAGGTATCACTCAGGAACACCACTTTCCCGCCCCGTTCTGTGATGACATTATTTTTCAGGGTGTGCGCCTTTTTCTTGCCACTGTAATACGTCTTTCGGTCTGCGTTGTCCTTCGGGCGATTCATCGGGCGCTCGGTGCCATCAATGATGAACTCTAAACTGGGACATGCTGTTAGGACCGTTTCCAGCTTTGAAGGGTTTCGCTCTGGCAATTGTTGTTCATTACCTAAGGTTTGATTCAACACCCTCGTGAGGCGATGAACCCATTCGTTCGCTTGTACTTGGCCGATCCCAAATAAATAGCCTTGAACTTCTTGAGTCGGGTACAGCCGGAAATAAACCAGAATGAACAGCAGTTTATCGTCTAGATGCTCCAGCTCTGCTTTCCGCCCTGCCCCGTATGCCCGTTGACGCTCTTTTCGCTGGAACGTTTCTTCAACGTACGCTCCCCAGGCTTGGCCAAACCCTTCCAACAACCGTTCAAATTCCTGAGGGTTCAGACCCGTCAGGCTTTGCAGAGTTTTGGGTTTATCCTTTAGCTCTTGGTAGCTCATTTTCATGTCCTGTCCCCTCTCTGCTCCAGCCGACTGTACAGATTGATAATTAACATTACCATCTCAATTTCCGATAATGTCTAATTATGATATAAATATCCGATTTACCATCCCTGCAAACATATAAGTGATATTACGGTTGATGTTTAGGATGACTTGGTGAGTATCATTGGCGAATAAGCTAAGAATGATTTTAAATTTATTTAGAACAAAATTTATTTAGAACAATACGAGTTTTCTGTGTTCCTTTGAATTCAAAATTTAAATTTTGGACTGTTGCGCACTTGGTAGGCCCCATAAAATTAGCTTTGAATAACTGTCTCATTTTCAACGTATGTGGGTATGCTAGGCTGATCTAATAAACTCTAGATTAAGTTCATAGAGATTTTACAGACGATCGACTTCATTTAGTATTCTGTATGTCAGATTGATATGAGAAGAGGAACTCTAATAAATAGTCAGCTAAATTGTTCTCATAGTTCCATTTCTTACTTGTTCGGCGGTATCTTATTCCATGCTCGATTGCAGCGATCACCATTTAGATAGTTTGGAGCAGCTTAATCATCGTCTCGTGATTTTAGAGAAGCGGCTTGAGGTTCAATCTCATTTGAGCCAACTGCTTGCCCACGCAGAAACCCTTGAAGAAGCGATCGAAGGAGCATTGGAGCTTTTCTGTGAAGGATTTGATTGGAGGTTTGGCGAATATTGGTCGCGATCGGAGATTGGGCAACAGCTTCAACGCCAACATTTTTGGATTTTACCGGGATTACAGATTGAAGTTGATCAACAGGAGACGATCGCTGAATTTTCGTGTGGAGAAGGGCTTCCGGGACAGATTTGGGCGAAGAATATGCCCTTGTACTTCAAAAATTTAGTGGATAATCCCGACTTTGTTCGTCAAGATTTTGCACATAAATTAAACCTCAGACATGGGTATGGATTTCCGATTTCAAATCAAGTTCAATTGGTCGGTGTCATTACCTTTTTGACTCAAGAAGATCAAGTTTTAGATGATGAATTGATTATTCTTTTAAAGGTTTTTGGGGAACAACTTGGGCTTTTTATTCAGCGTAAATCTGGAGAACTAAAACTTCGACAATATGCAAACTGTCTGGAATCTACACTCCAAGAGTTGAAACAGACCCAAGCTCAAATGGTCCATTCAGAGAAGATGTCTAGTCTAGGTCAATTGGTTGCGGGAATTGCCCATGAAATTAATAATCCCGTCAATTTTATCCATGGGAATCTTATGCCAGCCCAGGAATATTATCAGGATTTTATAGATTTATTGTTACTCTACGAACAGTACTATCCCAATCCCAATGATACGATCGCTCAAAAACGAGAAGACCTAAATATTGAATTTCTAAAGCAAGATTTTGGCAAACTTTTACAATCAATGAAAGGGGGAACCGATCGGATTCGGGAAATTGTACTGTCTTTGCGGAACTTTTCGCGGCTTGATGAAACAGGATTGAAAACTGTTGACCTCCATATGGGAATTGATAGCACATTACTAATTTTACAAAATCGCCTCAAGGCCCACATAGATATTAAAACTAGAAAAGTATATCCTGCTATCAAAGTTGTTAAAACCTATGGTGAACTTAGCCCCATTCAATGTTATCCGGGACAGCTTAATCAGGTATTCATGAATATCTTGAACAATGCAATTGATGCTCTTAGAAATCCTGAATGTTCGCTCAGTGAAGAGACTTCCCACAGCATTAGGATTGATACAGACAATATTAAATACGATCGTCATCCTTGGATTCGCATCAGAGTCTCTGACAATGGCACAGGGATTCCAGAAGCCATTCAAGACAAAATATTTAATCCCTTTTTTACGACAAAACCTGTGGGTCAGGGGCAGGGATTGGGGCTAGCAATTAGTTACAAAATTATTACCGAACGACATGGAGGACGTTTCTATTGCCGATCGAAACTAGGCGAAGGAAGTCAATTTATCCTGGAATTACCCACGCATTAAGTTTTATTGTAACAGATTAAAAATTCCCCTACTTCCAGGATTTATCCATCAAATTTGCGAGTTTATAAACAATTCTTGCACCCACATTTCCATCCCATTCTGCATTTCCCACTTCACATAAATCATATCCAATAATTTTGCGCCCACTTTTCACCACCTCACGAAACAAACAATAGGTTTGCTCTAGTTCTAACCCACCGGGGACAGGAGTTCCAGTATTGGGGCAAAGTTTTGGATCAAGGCCATCTACATCAAAACTAATATGAACATTTTGCGGTAAGGGTGCAATGATTTCACGACAAATTTCAATCCACGATCTGCCAGAATACAATTGTTGCTGAAGCCCTGAATCGTAATGGGCAATTACCCTATTATGGCTACCATTAATTAAATTCACCTCGTCTTGGCAAATATCTCGTAATCCCACTTGAATTAATTTTGTAATTTGGGGAATTTCTAAGGCGTTGAACATAATAGACGCATGAGAATACTTAAATCCCTCATAACCATTGCGCAAATCAGCATGGGCATCAATGTGCAAAATACCAAAATCATCATACTGTTCAGCCAATGCTCGGAAACACCCCAATGGAGCGCTATGATCCCCGCCGATGACAGCCACCCGCTTCCCTAATTTCAAAGCTGCACGAGTCCGATCGTATAACCAAACATTCACGCCTTCACAAACTTGATTAATTTCTGCCAAAACCTGAACCAAATCAGGCAATTCACTCAGTGTTCTGCCCTGTTCCAATCGTTCAATAACTTTTGCTGCTTGCGATCGGTAATGAACATTTTTATCTAGAATATCTTGGGGAATTTCTGCCATAAAAATGCCTTGCTTCCACCCTTCAGGATTGTCAAAATCAAACAAATCCAACTGCGGTGAAGCCGCCAAAACCTGTGCTGGTCCCTGTGCTGTTCCGGCTCGGTAAGACACCGTAACTTCCCAAGGTACTCCAAATACAATTAGATTTGCAGATTCATAATCAAATGGCAATCCATAGAGGTTTCCATTCACTTGCCCAATACCATTGGGGTCGTAATCATTTAATTGACTTGTCATAAAACCTCTATGGATAGATTTCTAGTGATTATTCCCGATGTATTCTCTACTGATTGATCATATTACGAATGTAGGTTGGCAAACTAAATGCCGCAGTATGAACATCTTCATTGTAGTAACGTAACCCATTATCTTTTGCAAATGCCGCAGACTTGGCTGCATCGAATTGTTTTAGTGGATGTGGACCATCTTTAGAACAATAGGTTAAACTCCATAACCCTGTCGGGTAAGTCGGAATAAACACTAGATAACAATGCACTTGATCTGCACCAAACACTGATTTCAAACAGGGATTCAGTTCAGTAAAGGCTTTAGGATTGAATGATGGGGATTCACTTTGGACGGTGATAACGCCGCCAGGACGGAGAATTCTATGAACATCTTCGTAGAATGATTTCGTAAATAATCCTTCCGAAGGACCGACTGGATCTGATGAATCAATAATCACTAAATCGTAGGATGCGTCCGCTGCATCACTCACAAATTTAATTCCATCATCAATCAATAGCGTCAACTTAGGATCATCAAACGCTGACGAAATGGTCGGTAAGAATAATTTAGAGGCCCGCACGACTGCCTCATCAATTTCGACCATCACCACTTTTTCAACGCTAGGATGGCGCATTAGTTCACGAATTGTTCCACCGTCACCCGCGCCGATGACCAATACATCCTTAATCCCTGGATGCGTCAACATCGGCACATGAGTAATCATCTCGTGATAGGCCGCTTCGTCCCATTCGGTGCACATCACCATGCTATCGATCGTCAGCATTTTCCCGCAGCTATGGGTATCAAATACTTCAACGGTCTGATACGGCGACTGTTCTTTAAAAAGACGATCGCCCTTGAACCTAATCGACAGTGCAACTTCGCCATTGCTATCGGTTAGCCACTCGTTGGGCTGTTTTTGGGGGGATGCAGGGTGATCAGGATGGGGCATGTTAGGGTCGTCGCCTCTAGTGAAATAAAATACCAACGTTTAAGCATACGATGTCAGTGGTACGGACTCAAGATGCCGTGATGACAAAATGTCTTGGCATTTCATGCTTTAGTCCAAATCCTCATCTGTTTCTGAAATTGGATCAGCTAAATTCAGCTCAGATTGTGGATGCTCTAAAACATAGGCTTTCAATCGATCGCTCAAGGCCACCCACTGTGACAAACTTAATTGCTCAGCGCGGGATTGACCGCTTTCGCCCAAGCTTTCCAGTAACTGGCTTAGTTGTTCCGTATCAATAATGCTTTTCAGGTTATTTCGCATCATTTTACGTCGGCTAGAAAAGCCCATTTTCAAAATCCGCTCCAAATACAGTGGATCTTGGGCTGGAATTGGAATAGGCCTGGGTTTAATCCGAATCACCGCTGAATCAACCTTAGGGGCTGGCACAAAAGATTTCGCCGGAACATCAAATAGGAATTCACAATCGGCCAGATATTGAACTCGAATGGACAATGCGCCATAATTCGAGTTATTAGCCTTCGCACAAAGCCGCAATGCTACTTCCTTTTGAACCAATAAGACAATTGAGTCAAAGGGATTTGGGTTAGGATTTGAGATAGTGCCTAGAAGCTTTTCGAGAATTGGTCCCGTAATGTTGTAGGGAATATTTGCAACGACTTTTCTAGGGTCTCTAAAAACGGGTAGGGACTCCAGCATACTCGGTAAATCCATTGTCAAAAAGTCGCCTTGCAGCAGCAGAAACTTCTCGACTTTACCCAGTGATTTTGTTAGTCGTTCGCACAGGTTCCGATCGACCTCAACCCCAACCACAGAGTCGGCTCCATCCAGCAAGGGCCGAGTTAAAATTCCGGTTCCTGGACCAATTTCCAAGACCCGATCGCCCGTCTTTAATTCAGCCGCCAGTACAATTTTAGTAAGCGCTTTCTCACTTCTAAGCCAATGTTGGCCAAACTGTTTTTTTGTTTTGATCACTGTTTTTTGTTTTGATCACTGTTTTGTGATCTCTCCTCATCTAGTATTTATCGGGTGCTTATTTTTCTGATCGATACAAACCCACCACTTCACCATTACCCTCAATAATTTCGCCAATCCGATAGGTCGGCAATTTTTGCTCTTGAAAAAAGTCGATCGTTGCATTTGCATCATTTGGGGACACAATCACCACCATGCCAATCCCCATATTAAAGGTGTTGAACATCGCTTCTCTACTAACAGATCCGACCTCGGCTAGCCACTCAAAAATTTGGATTGGATCCCAAGATGCTGGATCCAGTTTGATCGATTGTCCCGAACCCAAACACCGGGGTAAATTCTCAGGCAATCCACCGCCCGTAATGTGAGCTAATCCTTTTATGTCCAGAGTTGATTTCAGCGCTGCTAGCACGGGTTTTACATACAATTGTGTGGGAGTTAGCAAAACATCGCCCAAACTTCCGCCCAGACCCAAGGGCCGATCGTTCCAGTCAAACCCACCGTCGCTGATAATTCTGCGGACCAGGCTAAAACCATTACTATGAACGCCACTACTAGCTAAGCCGATCGCCACATCTCCCACCTGAATTTTTTCCGGATCCAGAATCTTGCTTTTTTCCACAATCCCAACGCAAAATCCAGCTAAGTCATATTCGCCAACCTGATAAAATCCTGGCATCTCCGCCGTCTCACCGCCTAAAAGCGCCACGCCCGAAAGCTCGCAGCCTTTAGCAATCCCCTTGACGACTTGAACTAACTGCTCCGGTTCAAGCTGTCCCGTTGCTAGATAATCCAGGAAAAACAACGGCTCAGCACCGCAACACAGCACGTCATTCACGCACATGGCCACCAGATCAATCCCAACGGTATCGTGTCGATCGAGCTGATGGGCAAGTTTTAACTTAGTCCCCACACCGTCAGTCCCCGATACTAATACAGGCTCCTGATACCCTATCGGTAGGCTAAACATGCCGCCGAATCCGCCTAATTTACCCAGAACTTCAGGTCGATAGGTTTTTTCAACGGTCTGGGTGATGCGCTTAACAAAATCGCGTCCTGCTTCGACATCCACTCCGGCTGACTTGTAGTCCATGGTTTGGGAACTGTCCATTTTTGTGCGCTAGCAATTGTACTGTGCTTACTGACCTCGCGTTCAAATTAAAGTCAAGAATCGCAATATTTATTGCTCCCCCAAATTACTCAAGTCTCTTAATCCTAACAATTGCTGTCATTCAAGGAAGTATTGCAGCAAATCACGGAACCCAGTTTAAGGTTTTAAAGTTTAAGATACGGCCAGAATTTAAATAATTTATCTCATAACTCCTCCGGTCGAGCTTCAAATTTACAAATTTTACTGTGAAATTTTCATGAAGTCAAAATATCATTTTTTGCTGTAATCTGTTAAATATCATTGACTAGCCTGCCTTTCTGGGCACAACACTTTGTGAAGATGAGATAAAGTTTTGTCATTTGCGTACCCTCACCAGATACACGATCGCAAAACTTCATGCTAATCTTGGGCAGTTCCGAACTCAGAGAATGAATGTGGGCTGGGTACAGCTATGGGATTTGCACTTTACTTTTTGGCAATGACCTTCGGTGAGCGGCTCTAGTGCTTTTATTTCAAAGCATCCAAGGTTTAGAGCGTTCGATCGTGTACACCAGTCCCAAGTGCTTCTTCACACTAAGGACAGTATGAACAACTCAATTTCTGGTAGCTTAGGGTTAATTGCGACTCTGTTTTCAATTACTGCTGCTACTACACAACCCCAAGTTGGTCTTGCACAAGCCGCACCAACGCCCCAATCTGACAGCAATGAGCAAGTGAAGATGGGTGAGCAGCCAACGATGATTTCATCGAAGGCTAAGGATATAGCAATTGCGAAGGTTCAGACCCACGTCAATGCTGGGGTACAAACTGCAACGGTCTACGTCCGCAATATCCCAGTTCTCAATTTTACAATGCCTCAAGGCTCTGCAACTGATGGGACCAAATTGGGGACTCAGCAGCGTTCAATGGTAATTCAGAAATCGAAGGCCATATCCAGTGAGACCTCAGAGTCTGCTGCTGGCGCTTCGTTCAAGGCTTCTGATGGTTCTGTATCGATAGATCCTACGGCGCGGGCTAGTGTGATCGCAGCAAAAATAAACCAGATCCACCGTATGGGTATTGATGCAGAGAAGATTTCTGTCTCTTGGAAGTCTGACCAAACTGAGCGATACACGGTCAAGGCCGATGGAGATGAGATTGTCGTTATTGACTCTCAGACCCTATCTCCAGATACAAGCAAAAATCTAGAACGTGATGCGTTGCAAGTGACCAACCGCTTGCGTCGTCTTTTAGGTGATGCGTCTCCCATGAGCCAGGTGGAAGGCAAGCCGAAAAATGCGATCGTTCCAACCACATTAATCCCCCCTAACACCGTATTGTCGTCGGTTCAAGGAATGGCATCCTGGTATGGTCCGGGTTTTGATGGAAACTATACGGCCAGCGGCGAAGTGTTCAATCAAGAGGCGTTGACAGCAGCTCATCCCTCATTGCCCATGGGAACTCGGGTTCGAGTGACAAATTTGGATACAGGTCGTGTGGTGTTAGTCCGAATTAACGATCGTGGTCCTTACCATGGTGGTCGTATTTTGGATCTTTCAGCGGGCGCAGCTCGTGTCATTGGCGTAATTGATTCGGGCGTTGCTCCTATTCGTTTGGAAGTGATGGGCCGTTAGTTTTATTCTTTGATGATTTTTCTGATGATGTGAGGCTGACCCGTTCCCCCTCGTCAAAATGAAAACGGGCCTGAATCGGAACTTTATAATATGTCGGCTTGGAATATTTTCTTAGCCGATTTTTTGTAGGCTTATTTATTAATATTATTTTGCCGTCGGGAATCGCTCTGGAATCGTCAAGCCTCGTAGCGATCGGTTCGATTCTGTTGCGCTTAAATTCTTAGACTGAATTAACACACAAAAGTTTCCAAGACCTGTAGGATCAATTAATTGATGGAGTGCGGTCCGAGTTTGAAGTCGATCGTTGATTTCTTGAATATTTTGCGTTTCCGTTTGACTTAAGGCCGCAATCCGATCGCCCAATCCCAACGCCATTAAAAAGTAGGCCTGCTGTGTCAATCCCAATGAGGTCAGGCCAAATTCTTCGCCACGCTCTGCCAATGTAGTGAAGTCAACATGAGCTGTGATGTCCTGTAATCCTACATTTATATAGGGATTCGAGTTGGCTTGATGTTGGAAATAGCATTGAAGCGTACCGCCCGTTCGACGAGAGTTATAATATCGATCGGCGCTGTAGCCGTAATCTATCGTTAAAATATAACCACGGTGCAGTTTACTGGCAAGAGTTTGAATCCAATCGATCGCATTCAAATTTACTTCGGTTCGATAGCCCTCAGGGTAATCTTTAAAATTAATGCCCAAGCGATCGAAATAATGCTGTAATTTTGGCGTTGAAAGCGGGCCGTACTGGTCCGTTAGCTGATCGCCATCAAAGCTAACATAGATTTCCTGAATTGATTGGTCTTGCCACACCACTTGATGCACCGGAAACGCATCGATTAATTCATTGGAAATAAAGCAGCCTTGGATCGATTCTGGTTCAATTGTTTCCCAATCTCGCCACTGAATAACGGCCCCCCAGTCTGCAAGATGATGTCGTTGGGCAAGTTTGAGGGATTGCGATCGTTCAATAATGCTGTAGGTCAAAATTTGGGATAATTCTGGGCAGAGTTGGGCGATCGACTGAAGAATATCTGCGGCGAGAATTCCTTGTCCCGCACCCATTTCAATTAGTTCAAAGGCGATCGGGTACCCCATGATTTCCCAGCAATCAATCACTTGACGGGCAAGACATTCCCCAAATAGCGGACTCAAGTGAGGCGAGGTAAAAAAATCGCCGCGTGCCCCAATATTCATAGCCTGAGTAAGGTAATAGCCCTTAACTGGGTGGTAAAGCGCTAACCCCATGAATTCAACAAAAGGCATCATCGATCGATCGCCCAACGCCTCTTGTATCCATTTCAATTGATCAGTCATCTTCACCTCAATTACCCATAGAAATGACGTAGACAATAATCTGCCCACGCCATAAAGATATTCAAATTCAAAACTTCAAAGCAACTAGCCTATAAGTTGGATGATAGATTTGAGAATGATTTCATGAACCACTAAAGAATTGAACCCATGAAATTAAGTATTAACTATGCCAGCGCAGGTTCAACAGCTTTCACTTTTTTCGCAAAACTTGCTGAGTCAAACTCAACCATAAATTCAGAGTCAGGCTTGGTGTTGCGAAGAACCTTAATATAGGCATCTGCATCATTGCGTCGGCGAAAACGACTGACTGGGTTACGAAGGGTTTCGGATTCAACTAGATAAACGATCCAGGGAGTCAATTGTGCTTGATACTGCATAAGATAATCACCGATGGTAAAGGTATAGCTAGACTAAAATTCGTGGGAGAAGGAACGACGAGACCAACTGATTCAAGTTAGTCAATATCTTATGAAGCCTTAGACTCACGTCTTAACCTGAATTTTACGAAGTACTTTTGAAAGTTCTGCGTAAAGTACGGGCAAAGCATTTGGATATCTCAACAGGAAAACTTGAGAGAACAGAAAAACAATGATTTAGATGTTGCTATAGATCTGCGATGGACCCATATCTTTAAAAGATGGTCCATGGAAAATCTAGATAAAGCCAGAGAATCCTAAGAACTGATACTTTGCGTGTGAAGCAATAGCTCCAGACTATTGCACTCATGCCTCTCTTTAAAGTATTTAAAAAATTAATTTAACTATTGATTTAATCACTGCTGAGTTTGATTAAATCTTAGTCTAGTGGTTTGTGCAAGAAGTTCATCTGTACTAACTCATCAATTGCGAGATAATTTTGTTCTTTCTCAGACCAGCTTTGCATTTCATTTTTTAAATATACTACGGGGATCGCCTATCCTCGTTGATTGAAACCCAAAATGTTGCAAAGGTTAAGCTTTTCGGTATATTCCTGATTGTTCATTAAAACATCAGTCTATGGGCAATTAGGCCGATGTTTTAATTTATAAGATTTCGGTCAATGTTAACGATCGGCCTTAGCAACCAACATTAACGATCGACAGAACCCATCACCACATCCACGCTGCCCAAGGTAATGAATAAATCAGCGACCTTTAGACCTTGAACCATCTTGGGGAAGGCTTGCAGGTTATTAAAGTCACCGGGACGAATTTTTAAACGCCAAGGGAACATATTGTCGTCTCCCATAATGAAAATCCCCATTTCACCACGTCCCGCTTCAAGGCGGACATAATGTTCACCCTTAGGAATTTTGAAGGTAGGCGCAATTTTCTTGGAAATATATTGGAATTCAGGCGCATCCCAGTCAGATTTTGGACCCGCCATTATTCGTTGTGCTTCGAGATTCTCGTAGGATCCACCGGGGATGGCTGCGATCGCCTGCTGAATGATTTTGGTAGACTCACGCATTTCCTGAATCCGAACGGTATAGCGCGCTAAACAATCGCCCTCCGTTGCCCATGCCACCTCCCAATCAAAGTCGTCGTAGCATTCGTAATGATCGACCTTCCGCAAATCCCACTTCACCCCAGACGCTCGAAGCATTGGCCCAGAACAACTGTAATTAATCGCGTCTTCACGGGACAACACCCCCACACCTTCAAGACGACGGCGGAAGATTGGATTGTTGGTGATTAGCTTTTCGTATTCATCTAGTGCAGGAATGAAATAGTTGCAAAAATCGGCGCACTTTTCAAACCATCCGTAGGGAAGGTCTGCCGCTACACCGCCAACTCGGAAATAGTTGTTGTTAACCATGCGGTAGCCCGTTGCGGCTTCAAACAAATCCAGAATCATTTCCCGTTCGCGCAACGTATAGAAAAACGGGGTCGCGCCGCCAAGGTCCGTAATAAACGGCCCAAGCCAGAGTAGATGATTCACCAGACGGCAGAGTTCGAGCATGATGACCCGAATGTAACTAGCGCGCCGAGGGACTGGAATTCCGGCGAGTTTTTCAACGGCATTGACGGTGATAGCTTCGTTGTACATGCCACCGTAGTAGTCCCAACGACTGGTGTAGGGCACGTACATAATGGTTGTACGGTTTTCGGCTATCTTTTCCACTCCACGGTGGAGGTAGCCCAACACAGGCTCACAATCGATTACATTTTCGCCATCCAACGTGACGACTAACCGAAAGCATCCGTGGGTGGCCGGATGATGTGGCCCCATATTGATGACCATGGGTTCGGTCTTGGTTTCGATCATTGGCATGACTGGTCTTCTCCGCTTCGATCGGTTGTTCGCTAGTTACATGAATTATACGATTAGGCGAGATGAAAGTGGCATTGGATCGATCGAGGTAGGGCATTGGTTATGACCTTGGGATCGACGGATAGTGAGATTCCCATAATGCTCAATAATTCTCGCGCTAACAAAAGCCGAAATGATGAACTGAATTCCATGCCGATCGCCGATCGTTCACCCGCTGGGATCGTCGGCAATTGAGGTAGGGAAGCGGTTGGGTTAGTCAATACATCTACGGTCTCTTGCCATTGTGCTTCGAGCAGTTCATCTTCCAAGGTGAGCGTGACGTGTTTGCCTTCAGTGCTAAGAGAAAGAGTAATGCTTCCTTCGTCCATGGCGGCGATCGATCGGCTGACCAAGATGGTGAGCGCCTGTTGCAGATAGGTTGGATCGGCTTGAATTAAAATTTCGTCGTCTAGCATGGGAATCTGAAGCCGCAGATTGCGATTGGCGGCGAGATGACGGGTCATGAAATAGACTTCTTGCAACACAATGGCTAAATCAACTTCTGTTTTGGCAACATTGAGGCTACCGGACTGAAGTTTTGAAATTTTTAGGACTTCATCTAGTAGACCCATAAATTTGAGGGCGGCATCATGGGCAAAGCCGACGTATTCCTTTTCTTCTTCAACATCGTCGCAAAGTCCAGCTTGGATCATTTGCAGGCTGCTGATTAACGCATTTAAGGGCGATCGTAGCTCGTGGGAAGTTCGTGATAGAAAACTGCCTTTAAATTTGGCTAAATCTAAGGCTGAATAGTAGGCAATTTTGTGATTGGGCGGGTCGATGGTCTCCGATAAACCTCGCGTCATCGGATTGGGCGGTCGGATGTCATTGGGTGAATCTATGCGTGATTTCGTTTCAGGTCGGCCACGCAGGACAATTAACCATAATCCAATTCCAATTCCAGTTATGGTCGAAAACCAATCCATAAATCCTCAGTTAGGGGTAGATGCCGAATATGATTATCTGTGTGATTTAGGGTAAAAAATTAATCGCAGTTCTGTTAAATATTATCTTGGCAAATTTTTGCAGAATTTGATACTAACCATGACTGAATCGAATCAAAATCCAGCGAGTCAGGCACTTCGCCAACTTATGACAAGCCGGGACATCGCCACATTTAAAGCGCTGAGTCTGCGATCTCAGGTCTCCCTGGGAGCAATCAAGCGACTGCAACAAGGCCACATTTTGACAATGCAGGTGCAGACGGTAGCTAAGATTGCGCGAGTGTTAGAGATGTCGGTGGATGACTTGGTGCGATCGTTTACAACTGAGACGACTGAATCGATCGTGAGTCCACAGCCCAAAGCCTCAAACTCCGAGGTACAGCAGGAGTACGATCGCTTAGCTCAGACGCTTAAACACCAAGAAACGAATCTTCGCGAAGTCTTTCAGCAGGAAGCGCTCCAAACCTTAGAACCTTGGCTAATTCAATGGTCTGCCGCTGCCCACGCCGCCCAAACCAATCCACAATTGACAGCCAGCAAACTGTTGCCGTTGTTGAACCCGATCGATCGGCTGCTAATTGAATGGGGCGTTAGTTCGATCGGGACGATTGGCGAAGAGTGTGACTATGATTCCGCGCTACATCAGGGAATGAATGCTGATTGTCAATTGGGCGATCGGGTTCGGGTTAGATTTTTGGGATACCGCTATCAAAATTCCAATGGGAACCACGTCTTGCATCGCGCCAAGGTGATGCGACTCGATTCACGCTAATAAATTCACGCTAGTCACTAAGCCGTAAATTAAGCCCCATATCGTTCAAACTTTTCGATACAATAACAACCCTAGGGAAAATTGGTTTACACCTATCCGGCATTAAATTATGAGTCAGCGCACGCTTTTCGATAAGGTTTGGGATTTGCATACTGTTGGCACACTGCCCTCTGGTCAAACTCAGCTTTTTATCGGGCTTCACCTGATTCATGAAGTGACAAGTCCCCAAGCCTTTTCTATGGTGCGCGATCGAGGCTTAACGGTTCCATTCCCCGATCGGACGGTTGCGACGGTTGATCACATCATCCCGACTGACAACCAATCTCGCCCCTTTAAAGATGCTATGGCTGAAGAAATGCTTCAGGAGCTTGAAAAAAATACGGCTGAATATGGCATTCGGTTTTACAACGCGGGATCAGGCAATCAAGGCATTGTCCATATCATTGCGCCAGAACAAGGGCTGACTCAACCCGGAATGACCATTGTTTGCGGAGACAGCCACACCTCCACCCATGGGGCCTTTGGTGCGATCGCCATGGGGATTGGGACGAGTCAAGTGCGAGATGTTTTAGCGTCCCAAACCCTAGCGCTAGCTAAGCTCAAAGTCCGTAAAATTGAAGTCAACGGGAAACTCGCTCCCGGCGTATATGCCAAAGATGTGGTCTTGCATATCATTCGGAAATTAGGCATTAAGGGCGGCGTTGGCTATGCCTATGAGTTTGCCGGGACGACGTTTGAAGCGATGTCCATGGAAGAGCGGATGACGGTGTGCAATATGGCGATCGAGGGCGGTGCGCGCTGTGGCTATGTCAACCCAGACCAAGAAACGTATGACTATTTGAAGGGTCGAGATTTTGCGCCTAAGGGTGGAGATTGGGAGCAGGCAGTGACGTGGTGGAGCAGTTTGGCGAGTGATGAAGATGCTGATTATGATGATGTCGTAATGTTTAATGCGGCAGATATTGCGCCGACGGTGACGTGGGGAATTACGCCGAGTCAAGGGGTGGGCGTAGATGAACAGGTTCCGGCCCCAGAGGATATGCCAGAGGATGAACAAGCGTTGGCCGAAGATGCCTATGTGTATATGTCGTTAAAGCCGGGGCAACCGATGGAAGGAACCGCGATCGATGTGTGTTTTATCGGAAGCTGCACGAATGGTCGCATTTCTGACTTGCGGGAAGCGGCGAAAATTGCCGAGGGAAACCATGTTGCGAATAATGTAAAAGCGTTTGTGGTGCCCGGTTCTGAGCGGGTCAAGCTACAAGCTGAGGCGGAAGGATTAGACAAAATTTTCACAGCAGCCGGGTTTGAGTGGCGAGAACCAGGATGTTCGATGTGTTTGGCGATGAATCCCGATCGGTTAGAAGGTCGTCAAATGAGCGCATCGTCCTCCAATCGTAATTTCAAAGGTCGTCAGGGTTCATCGTCAGGCCGGACCTTGTTAATGAGTCCAGCGATGGTGGCGGCAGCGGCGATTACTGGCAAGGTGACGGATGTGCGCAATTTGATGATGTAGAGAAATTAGTGGCAGGGAAAAAGACTTCTCCTATTCCCTGCTATTGAAAAAATGAATTTCTTGCTAAGCCGATCGCAACCTAGAGTAGGTCTGATGAATTTCTTTAAGAGTAGTCTTTTGTTTCAGAGCCACACCATTGCGGGTGAATGCATTGGGGTAGTCGCAACATAGCGTCGTTACCTTCAGTTGATCGCAGGGAAAAATCAACATATTGCCTTGGTGATAATTGTCTTTCACCTGTTCTACAGTCTGGGGTAACACCCCAACTAACAATGCCAATACTTCACTCGGTAAACTCATCACCACCGATCGCCCAAAAAAGCCTTCTAATCCAGCCAATAATCTTTCAACTCGATCGATCGGGTTGTCTTGGTCAGCAATGCGATAAAGCCAACGACTCCACTGGATCCGTAATCTGTAGGCACGCGATCGGTCTGCAATGTCGCTCGCTGGCCTGATATCCGGAGACCCTATTGCAATGACGGCCTTGTAGGGTTGTTCCGCTGGGCTACATAGTGCCGCACCCGGACCGGCAAATTCTGCATGAAATTCTCTACAGAGGATGAGTCCACTCTTTTTCTGTTCGCCCACCATCAAAAGAGGCGCGGAATCTTCAATTGGCAAGGTTTGGGGGAAAAGATTTACGCCGGGTCGAGACAAAAGAGAAGGCAAACTGTTCACAATTGTTTTCCTTGGAAGGTCAGCACAAGTCAATTCAGAGTCTAAAATCAAGGCAAACATACGACCTCAATTTCAGTGATGATAGCGGGGACAAGTTATTACTACAGTTGATATCGTAGGCTGCCGCTTGTCTTATCTTGAGTTTGCAAGGGTGTCTTCGTATAAACTACAAATATATTGACGCAATTTTAAAGAATCTTATAATTTTGCACATATAGGTTTAAATCATGTATGGCAAGGATTGGGGTGCGATATTATCTTAACAGCGGAAATCCAATTAAAATTTCAAACATAAAAATTAAGGAAGTAGAGTTGGGTACAATTCGGGTTGCGTCTAGGAAACCAACTCAAGAAATCGAATGCGTAATGTGATCAATCTACAACTTTTTCCAATCTTGAGAGCGTGTCTGGAACGTCCTTCTACCATTCGCCTAAATCGTCGTCCTCCGGGTCAATATTTATAGTTGTACTAAGATTCGGGTCTGCACTAACGATCATAGTTTCGCTAATACTGATTTCACTAACATCTAGAGTATCTAACTGATTTGGATTCATTTCACCCGATTCTTCAATGGTTAATCTAATTGTGCGTGAAAAGCCTTCACCAGTTGAATCCCCGATCGTAATTTCTACCGTTTCACCACAAAGCTGATCCAACCGACCTAATAATCCCCGTAAATGAGGCGTACTGGCTCCAGTATCAACATACAACCGTTCAGAAAGTTGATTCATTTTGCGCCAGCTTCCATACAGTTTTGCGATCGCACCTTCTAGGATGCCAGATTGATTTACAAGTTCTGCGGTAGTATTCAAAACCCCTAACCGCAATGCTTCTTCAAGGGCCAATTCTAAATCAACATTAGAATCATTTAAGGCTTGAACTTGATTTGCACCTTCCAAATATCGGGCTAGATATCGCGCTTCAGCCGTCACTTGTTTTAGAGTCCCAAGGTCCGGATTTTCAGCCACGGCATCACGAATCGTATCTTGATGAACTTCGGGCAGCCGCTTCATTTGTTTTACCAAAGGCGCAATATATCGCGGTGGGATGCTCTGGTCGGCGGCTTTGACGCGTAATTCTTCAGGAATCAAATCAGAGGTCATGGCAACCCATTCATCGGAAAGCTGTTTGACTTCGCGGCGGGTAATGCGCTTGCCCTGTTTGGCGGAATCGGCGATTACTTGCTGAACTTCATCAGACGATCGGGCCGTCTCCATAAAAGCGCGCTTAGTGAATTTATTAACATCTTCAGCTTCAAGATAACCTTCATCAATCATCCGATCGGCGCACTCAGCCAAATCAATTAAGCCATAGGCCGTGCTTTTGCTAATTTCGCGATCTTTCAACCAATTCAAAAAGCCGAGTCCTTTGCCCGGTTCCGAGCCTCGTTCACGATCGCGAACAGCCCGCAAAATCTTGCCGCGCCACACGTCAGTTTGCAAATCCAACCGATCGCATACTTGCCACGCGAGTTCAATTTGTTGCTGAAAATCGTGGGCGCTAATCTCACTATCTTCCGGGTCAGGGAGCTGTACGTCAAAGCTGATCGCTAATTTTTCTTCCAGAGTGGCTAAGTCCAGGATTGGCTCACCGTTGGCTTTCGGTTTCCGAGCTTTTTTCGTGGCTTTCACGGGAGCAATATCAAATTGAGATGCCTCTGTTGAAGGCGTATCTGCCTGCGCTGCTGTCTGCACCATATCTAGTCCCTCATTCTGCTTTGCTCTAGCCGGACGATCATTATGCCATGGCTTGAGACCGCGATCGCTGATTACAGGATGAATTAGGACCGTGATTAGGACCGTGATTAGGACTTTGGCAGTTGAAGTGGCACTTTTTGTTTGATTGGGTATTGCCGATCGCGAATCAGTGTTTTTAAATGTTCAACACGATTAGCCGGAGCCGGATGACTGGCGAGCAATGGAATGTTGGGAATATTTCGGATCCGATCGAAAAAGTCAATAGCTCCTGCAACATGACCATAGTGTTTATAGAGTAACTCTAAGCCAACATCGTCAGCTTGAATTTCTTGTTGTTGGGAAAATTGGGCACGGCTAAGGGCTTCTATGCTGGTGGTGCCGATGGCCGCAACTGAACCAATATCACCAAACAAACTGGAAAATACAATTTGAAGTAATAAGGCATTGCCTAACCCCCGTAAATGATCACGGTTTTTAAAATGGCCCAATTCGTGACCCAGAATCATCATCAATTCATTTTCAGATTCGACTTTTTCGAGCAACCCTTGATAAACTAGAATCCGATCGCCAGGGACAGCGGCGGCATTAACAGTAGGTTCATTGATATAGAGGAGTTGATAATTGCGGGTAGGATTAGTCGGGGAAAGATGGATTTCTAATTTATTTAAAAGATCATTCAGTTGATCTTGGGTTTTACCAGGTTTCGCCTGTTGACGATAAACCGGAAGCACCAAATCCCCCAATCGCTGTTCTACACTGGGCGGAATCCACCAAACAATGGCACTCCCTAAGGCAAATATGCCCCAAATAACCGCCATCAAACTCGCAATACAAATCACAAACAATTTGAAGAGGTCGCGAGATTGAGATTCAGGGTTTCGATCGCTGTAGCCAGCACTGCCAGGAGGAAGTTGCATAAAAAATTGGAGAACTGATTGGGTTGAAGCCGTTAGTTTGATTGTACGGGACGGAATGGATGGAGAAAATTGATCAATGATCCCAAATGGCGAGTTTGAATCCATAATTTACCTTGTCCACTGAAGCGACAAACCAATCCTTCTCCGCCAAATATACTAGTTTTGAGACTCTTAAATGAAAGTCCACCTAGCATTTCGACGTTATAGCTCAAGGTATCTTCAAAGGCGACAATGTAGCCTGTATCTACAATAGACCTGTTGGGTAATAAGCTCAAAAAGCCTTGTATCCTAGTCTGGGAGAGGGTTTCAAGGATTTTCAATTAAAAGCCATGAAACCCTCTCCCTG
>JAYUEW010000022.1:0-5272 GCA_043739045.1 Synechococcales cyanobacterium | reverse complement strand
TTGGTTGGGGTTGGTTGAGAAGTGCAACCGTTTAACCAAGTTCCCACTAAAAGACCTAGAACGCATGTCTGAAGGCGTTTTGAAACGTTATTTTGCTTGAGATAGCCTAAATTACTCACCTCAAAATTTCTCATTATCCTTTCATATTTCAAATAACGTATCATAAACTCATGAGAAATGAAAGGATTATGAAAACGATCGCGATGGGGATGATTTCTTGTTTTTCGAGAATTAAGGTTGGCTGTAGGATGGAGCAGTTAGGGTTCGTTGCATTGAGTACGAGTCTTGATAATTTGTTTTGTAATCTAGATCAATAATTACCAATAATTATGAAGCTTCAGACTATTTGGGCGGGACTAGAGAAGGCGCTGACTAGGACCTTATTATTGTTTTGCTGCATGATGTTGACGGGATGTGTCGATTATCAGCTTGGAGTAAATCTCGATAGCCCGCACCAAGGAAGCATTACCCAAACTATTCATATTGCTAATGAAGCTAACCCCACGGTTCAAGCATGGCTTCAACAAATTCAGCAGCAGACCCGATCGGTGCAGGGACGCTATCAAGTGGTGTCAAAGCAAGAGGTATCCGTCACCATTCCGTTTCATACGGTGAAGGAGCTTGAAGCAAAATTTAATCGTTTTTTTAGGGTTGAAGATTCGGATACTGTGTTGCCGAAAATTATTTCAAATCTCAATGTGACCCAAAGCAATGCATTGTTGTTTGAACGCGATCGGCTTGCGTTTGATATTGATTTGAGTGCGCTGGCGATAAATGGAACACAGGAGTTGGTGGATCCGGGTCAAATTTTTAATTTAGGCTTGACAGTGAATGGGTCGGCATGGGAATTGAAGGCGGGACAGAAAAATCACATTGAAACAGCGCTTTGGATACCTATGCCTTTGGGGTTTGGTGCGTTGGCCATTGGTGCTGTTGTGGCGGCTGGAGTAGTGGTTCGGAGTCGATCGTTACTGAATTAGGAGAGATGTGTGATGAGTCGATCAACCCGTGATTTGAGGCGATTACTTTATTTTGGATTGTTGTTTCCGCTAGTTGCTCTGAATGTTTGGATGTTTGGGGTAGTGCTGACTTATTTTCAGCAATTGGTGACACTGTTGATTGTGTCGGCTATTTTGGCATTTTTGTTAGATTATCCGGTGCGTACGTTTGAGCGAATGCAAATTCCTCGGACGATCGGCATCATCATTGTATTACTAGCCACGGTGACATCTTTGGGTGTGGTTGGAGTTACGGTGATTCCAATTTTGATTGATCAAAGTGCGCAACTTTTTAAGAATTTCCCCAATTGGTTGGAGGCCGGAAAAGCCCATGGAATAGCATTGGAAAGCTGGGTTAAGCTTCGCAATTTACCGATCGATTTGCAGGGATTTAGTGGGCGGTTGAGTGGGCAAATTGAAAGCCAGAGCCAAGAGTTAGCAAAGCAGGCATTGGGATTTGCGATCGGTACATTATCCAGCTTTGTGGATGCGATGTTGGTGATTGTGATGGCATTTTACATGTTGTTGTATGGTGGTCAACTTTGGAATGGTTTAATTGCGTTGTTCCCCCATCCTTTTGGTAAAGCATTTAGTGTTGCATTGCGGCTTAATTTTCACAATTTCTTCTTGAGTCAGTTTGTGCTGGCTCTGTTTATGACGGTGACATTGATTCCTGTATTTTTGATTTTGAAAGTGCCCTATGCATTGTTGTTTGCATTGTTAATTGGTATTGCAGAATTAATTCCATTCATTGGAGCGGCGTTGGGAATTGGATTGGTGTCGGGGTTGGTATTGTTGCAGGATTTTTGGTTATCGGTGTGGGTTGGGGCGGCGGCAACGGTGCTTCAGCAAATTCGAGATAATGTGATTGCGCCAAAACTTATGGGCGACTTTACGGGATTGAATCCTATCTGGATCTTTGTGTCGTTACTGTTGGGATTAAAGATTGCAGGATTGTTGGGGGTATTTATTGCGGTGCCGATCGCTGGGACAGTCAAAGCAACGATCGATGCGTTGGGTCATAAAAAAGCCATGGAGAGACAGGAGGATGCGATCGGGGTTTTAGATGAGGGATAAGTTCATGGTCTGGTCCGAATCATGAGTTCAGTCTCGGTCTCATCCGATAGAACTGGGGGACAGATAGCAGTTAATGTCAGTTTTATTAGCCCTTTCAGAGATTTGAACAATCAGCGGTCTCAGACCGATCGTAGAGGATCGCCACCCGAACCATATAACTGCGATCGTCCGACCTTTTGTGCAAATTCCGATCGTTCCCCATAGCCAAACTCCTCCGGCACCGTAGCCACCATCAACGCCGGACTAATTACATAAAGCGTCGATCGGACTAGTCCTAATTCTTCATTCTTCATTCTCAATTGCGAGAGTGGTACTAATACAATTTTTTCATCTTTCCAGCCCAAACGAAAACAAATAGCCACAGGGGTTTCAGGCGGATAATGCAATAGTAATTTTGATTCAACGTGTTCAATATGTTTCGCACTCAAATATAAACAAAGACTCGATCGGTGCGCCGCCAAGCCCGAAAGCTCCTGATCATCCGGTACAATCGTCCGACCACTCATACGCGACAAAATAATAGTCTGAACTTGCTCCGGCATTGTCAGTTCTACTCTTAGTCTTGCCGCCGCCAACTGATAAGCACTCACCCCCGGCACCACTTCAAAATCCAACCCCGCTGCTAGCAACCCCGACATTTGTTCTTGAATTGCACCATACAAACAGGGATCGCCATCATGCAATCGCACCACATTTAATCCCAATCTCGCCGAAGCTGTCATCAACGCCAACATCTCATCTAGGGTTTTATCAGCCGTGGGAATCAAGCTTGCTGTCGGTCTCGCGATCGCCACAATCTCCGGCGGAATCAACGAATCTGTATACAAAACAATATCCGCATTGCGAATCAGCCGATCGGCCTTCACCGTTAGCAAATCCGGGTCGCCCGGTCCCACACCAACGATATAGATTTTAGGAGTTCCCATAGAAAACCCTCGTCATTCTTGTGAAATAGATAAATTCAAAAAATTGTAACGTTGTCAAAACCATAAAAAAATCCGGATTCCTCTGACCAACCGAGAAGAAAAGAATGGTAGATGCACCCTAACTTACTTCCCTCGAAGGTTCGCCCTTTGGGGGTTTTCTATTTTTGATAACCACCAAAGACCGATCGCCCCAAAAACAATTCCCATCAAACTCACCAACTGTGCCATCTTCAATGGTCCCGCCATCAAACTATCCGTCCGCAATCCCTCAATCCAAAACCGTCCACACCCATAGGCAATAGTATAAAAACAAAACAGCATTCCCGGCTTCAACCGCTGGCCAAACTTCAACACCAACACCATGACTAATCCAAACACACCCAAATTCCACAACGACTCATACAAAAAAGTCGGATGATAATAGGCAACAGATTCAAATCCCACCATTCGACGATCGGGCGGAATCAATAATTTCCAAGGTAAATCGGTCGGCGCACCATAGGCTTCCGAATTAAAAAAATTCCCCCAACGCCCGATCGCCTGCCCCAAAATCAACGACGGCACCACAATGTCAGTTAACGCCCAAAACGAGATTTTTCTCCATCGCGCAAACATCCATCCCGCCAACATTCCACCCAAAACAGCCCCATGAATTGCAATTCCACCTTCCCAGATTGCAATCATCTTTTCAGGATGGCCTACATAGTCGCGCCATTGGAATAACACATAATAAATCCTAGCCCCCGGCAATGCCCCCAACACCAACGCAAACGCCAAATCCGCCACCATCTCTGGATCCATCTTTCGGCGTTCAGCCAGCCAAGTGGATAGGTTCACCCCTAGAAGTAAAGCACTTCCAATAAAAATGCCATACCAATGCATTCGCAATGGCCCAAATTCCAACGCGATCGGACCCGGTGACGTAAATTCAAACGCCAACAATTGCGAAATCATAGAACCACTCCAAATCACCGTCCAACTGCCTTACACAATACCGCACTAATCATTCTAAGCGATCGGCCCAGATCCGATGGGTAATCTCAGCACAAAACAACTTCCTTGGTTAATCTCCGATCGCTGTAGTTCTGGAGAAGGCCAATGGTATTTGATTAAGCTTCGGTTATCGACGTTCTCAAGATGGGCTGGGACGGTGGGGTGCGATCGTCTTTCCGTGAGTTAGCACTGTAGGCTGTTGAGGTTGGGCGATTCTTTCGGGAGACGTTGCGATCGGGCTTCTGGGATGGTGGGGCGATCGTTAGTGTGGGTGTCTCTGGGACGAGAAATGATCGATCATAATAAATGTAGCGGAGCTAGTCTAAGTGGGTACTATAGGTATACACAGTCTTTTTTATACGCATGACAACTCTCCTGTTAGCCTGGAATCCAAAACGTTGGCGTTGGGATGACATTGAAGAAATGTCACAATTAATTAAATCAGGAAAATTGGTTACTGCTCGTTGGAGTTGTGGCAAATCTAAGCGCCTTCAAGATGGCGATCGTATCTTTTTCATAAAGCTTGGTCAAGAACCTAAAGGAATTTTTGCATCAGGTAGGATTGCTAGAGGTTCTTACGAGGATATCCATTGGGACGACGAAAAGGCATCTCTTGAGAAAACAGCACTGTTTGTAGATGTTCAATTCGACACGTTGCTAAATTCTGAGAACGAGAAGATTCTACCGCGCCATCTTCTTAGTAAAGGTTCCCTTATGGCAATGCATTGGGATACCCAAATGTCAGGGATTCAAATTCCTGATGGTATTGCATTAGAGTTAGAGAAACAATGGGAAAGTTTTGCCAGTCTTCAAAGTTTTCTATCGCCTGAAGAACTACCGGAAAGTAATTTATATTATGAAGGTGCAATACAGAAAGTAACAGTTAACGCTTACGAACGTAATGTTACAGCTCGAAAGAAATGTGTTGATCATTATGGTGCAAGTTGCTTTATTTGCGGGTTCGACTTTGGGAAAGTCTTTGGTAAATTAGGCGATGGGTTTATTCATGTCCATCATCTACAGCCACTGTCTGAAATTAAAGCAGAGTACCAAGTTAATTCAATCAACGATCTACGTCCCGTTTGCCCAAATTGCCATGCCACGATTCATCGGCGTTCTCCATCATTAAGCATTGAAGAGATTCAGGCATTACTGAGCCATTCCAAAGTTCAATCTCCCTCTATAGAACCTATTTGACATTCTAGGGTATCCTAAAAGCAGCGCAAAACCCTCATATCCACCAGTCCTATGGCCTATTCCAGCAGTCTAACCGATAAA
>JAYUEW010000021.1:0-6759 GCA_043739045.1 Synechococcales cyanobacterium | reverse complement strand
CTTTTAGCAATAGCTGGGGTTGCGCCGCAGATGTATCGCTGTTGCTTGAGTGGGGAAATTCTAAAGCCTGAAGTGGGAAATCCCGTTTGGCGGGCGGCTTTTAGTGTAGAGGCGGGGGGCGCAGTAACGTTGGCAGCATTGGCGGCTTGGCGATCGGAGCAGCAAGGTGAAATACCAGAAGACGATCGGGAAATACACGCTGGATCTGGAGCGGTGACGGCAAGGGCTGCGGTGACTCGGGTTGCAGAACGTCCTGTGCGGCTCTATTCTCCCAAACAAGCCTCTCGGCCCACTCAGCTTGGAGCTATTCAAATGACGCTGATGCAGCAACTGTCGGGGAAAGAGTTACCCTATTTGGATCCAGAAACCCTTCCCCAAGGCATGAATCCTGACATGGCATGGCGATCGATTGAACGACTTTTACGCTCCTGTGCTCATTACCATTTCGATCGGCCCATCCGATCGGCGATATTGGTGGATCAACTCTTTTAAGCAAATTGAGTACGTAACTCATATTTTGAAGTGCTTTAAACTACTCGTGGCATAGGATCGATCGTCGATCTGTCCGACCTTGAATAAGATGCAGGTGCTAAACTATCAACAGACATTTTCTAGACTGAGGATTTCCCAATATCCCGATCAATGTCTGATTTATTTTCATTTCATGATGATTTTCCTGCTTCACATTAGGCTATGAAACCCGGCAGTATGCACAATCCTGTGTCCCCCCAACCACCCCGAAAAACAACGCCCCCAACGTCGGGAAACCCCACCTCCCGTGGAAAATTAACGGGACTTCAGGGCAGCCCATTTGGCGATGAATCAAAAGTTATTCCGTTCGATAAGGCCAAGGTATTGCTTCAGGATTCTTCAGGCTCATCAATGCCTCCACCGCTCAGCAACACTGAGCATCCGACACTTAATGGTCTTGAGAATAAAAATCCGTTGGAATCGGCGGAAGTTCCTATTCCTGCACAGCAAGGCTTTCTTCCGGTATTAAAAAATCGTGCGTTCTTGACGCTGTGGTCAGGTCAGGTTTTTTCGCAGTTGGCCGACAAGGTTTACTTGGTCTTAATGATCGCGCTGATTGCGTCCCGTTTTCAGCAGGACGACCAACCCATCAGCGGCTGGGTATCTTCGACAATGATC
The DNA here is from genome assembly GCA_043739045.1 of Synechococcales cyanobacterium. Classification (GTDB taxonomy): domain Bacteria; phylum Cyanobacteriota; class Cyanobacteriia; order Leptolyngbyales; family Leptolyngbyaceae; genus JAAFJU01. Next base: position 5,610 of record JAYUEW010000021.1, on the reverse strand, counting down.
GCTTCAACGATTCCGGCGATTTTATTTGGCTCCGTTGCTGGCGTTTATGTCGATCGGTGGTCCAAGAAAGGCGTTTTAGTGGCGACTAATTTGTTGCGTGGACTGTTGGTTTTTTCGCTCCCGGTGATGTTGTGGGCGGTGAAGGATTGGGCACCTTGGGGCGAGACTCCGGTTGGGTTTGCGCTGATGTTGGTAATCACGTTTTTGGTGTCTACCTTGACGCAGTTCTTTGCACCTGCTGAACAATCCGTGATGCCACTTTTGGTGGAAAAGGAAAATCTTTTATCTGCCAATTCGCTGTACACCACTACGATGATGGCCTCGGTGATTATTGGCTTTGCGGTTGGGGAGCCGCTGTTGGCGTTGGCTGACCAGCTTTTTTCGGGCTTAGGCGTGATGGATTTAGGTAAGGAATTGGTCGTAGGTGGCGGCTATGCGATCGCAGGTCTATTGCTTCTATTGCTTAAAACAGGCGAAGTCCCTGTTGATAAAACGATCGAACGTCCCCATGTATTTGACGATATTAAAGATGGCTTGAACTACCTCGGCAAGCAGGCTCATGTGCGAGCGGCCTTGATTCAGCTTGTGATTTTGTTCTCAGTGTTCGCCGCGTTGTCAGTGTTGGCGGTGCGGTTGGCGGAAGTGATGCCCGAAATCAAATCGTCACAGTTTGGCTTTTTGTTGGCAGCGGGTGGATTGGGCATGGCCATAGGTGCGACGTTGCTCGGTAACTTTGGTCAGCGAATCTCAAACAATCGCCTGGCGCTGTATGGCTCGACGGGCGTGGCGGCGGCATTGTCTGCATTGGCATTCACGTACACTCATTTCTGGCCGTCCTTTGGGTGTTTAGCATTGGTGGGATTTTTTGCGGCGGCGATCGGGATTCCCATGCAAACCACGATTCAACAAGAAACCCCGGAAGACATGCGAGGCAAGGTGTTTGGCTTGCAGAACAATGCGGTGAACATTGCCTTAAGTTTGCCCTTGGTGTTGGCGGGTATTGGAGAATCGGCGCTGGGATTGAAAGTTGTATTTTTATGTTTGTCGGCGATCGTGCTAGGTGGGGGAGCATTGACTTGGTATATCACCCGTGACAGAGTTTCCGATACTGAAGTTTAAGTGTCTATTATAAGTGTCTACTAAATGTCCGTCCTCACCCATAATGGACTGAGACTCAAAGACGGTTCAAACCCATTTAGGACACAACGGTAGAAAAGATGCATATTGCTTGGTTAGGGAAAAAGTCGCCCTTTTGTGGCAACGTTACCTATGGTCGAGAAGTCACAAATTCACTCCTCGATCGCGGGCATCACGTTAGCTTTTTTCACTTTTCCCAAGACGATAGCGAAGAAGAGCATAGTCCTGAATTTGCCCCTAACTTTCAGGAAGTAACTATTCCATTTTTGTTCAAATCTCAGATTTATACTCTGCCTAAGTTACGATCGAGCAAGCTTCTGTACCGGGCACTTCGACGGTTGAAACCTGATGTGGTCCATGCATCACTCACATTGTCGCCCCTTGATTTTCGGTTGCCGGAATTGTGTGAAGACTTGGATGTGCCGTTGGTTGCGACCTTTCATCCGGCCTTTGATAATCAGGTGCGAAACTGGGCTTCGGGGACTCAGTATTTGATGTATCAGCTTTATGCCCCGGCGCTGGCTCATTACGATCGGGTGATTGTTTTCTCGTACTTGCAGAAAGATCTGTTGATCAAGTTAGGCGTGGGGAGCGATCGGATTGCCGTGATTCCCAATGGCGTTGATGTAGATAAATATTGCCCCAGTTCCACTCCGAAAAAAGACATGGCAATACGGCAAGCTTGGGGCACCGATCGTATTTTTGTATATCAAGGTCGTATTGCACCAGAGAAAAATGTTGAAGCGCTACTTAAAGCCTGGAAATCGTCGAATATGGGCGCTGACAGTCGATTGTTGATGGTGGGAAGTGGCCCGCTGTTGGCCTCCTTAAAGGCGCAGTACGGTGAGGAGAGTGGAGTGCAATGGCTGGGGTTTGTGGCGGAGGAAAGTCGGCGAATTGAGATTTTGCGCAGCGCTGATGTGTACATTCTGCCGTCGCTGGTGGAAGGATTATCGCTGTCACTCCTCGAAGCCATGGCTTGCGGATTGGCCTGTATTGCGACAGATGCAGGCGCGGATGGGGAAGTGCTGGAGCAAGGGGCAGGGATTATTATGCGGACCAATCAGTCTGTTACGACTCAGTTGCAAACACTGTTACCGTTGTTTCGCGACCATCCAGGATTAACGCAGTTGTTGGGACAAAAGGCTCGCGATCGGGTTTTGGAACGGTATACCTTGAGCCAGAACATTACGGATGTGGAGGCCCTATATGCGGAGGTCTGTCAGCAGGGCAAGATGGCTCCAGTGGCGAGTAGTCTTCGGGCTTCGTTTGGGTTAACGAAAGGGATGGCTTCTCGATAGAAATTTCGATAGTTCTATCAACAAAATCAAAACCCACTTTAGTCTCAGTCCCGGCTTTTGGATCTGATGAAAATAAGCAATCAGTCCACGGAGGATCTTAATAAAGCCGTGAGGTGAGCGGCTGATGGCAAGAAGGTCTTGCCTCATGCTGCAAGTTCCTCCTTTTTTCGCCTTCTCCGGCCAATCACCTTATCCAAAACTGAGGTTGTTTATGTTTTATGGAATGGTTTGGATCATCTCCCGCACAAAGTCGTCGGAAAGAATTTCTCCTTTCTGATAGCGCAGTTTGATTTGGCTGAGTTTTTGCAACCTTGCCGCCGCATCACTTACCACCGAGGGAGTTCCTGTACCTGAAGTTCCTGTACTTGTTAGCTTGCGAGCTTCGTCTTTAAGCTGACGGGCAATAGCGGTGGTGACAATTCCAGTAATTGGCAAGCGGCGCACGAGTTGGTATTCTTTGACGAGGCGAAAAGTTTGATTGCCGTAGTAGCCACTAATGCGAAATTTTTTGTCGGCCGGAACGGAGCCAGAGCCATCCATTTCACCTAGGATACTTTTGCTTGTTTGGGAATCGGCAAGTAATACAATTTTGAGATTGTTTTGAACGTCTCGCACTTGATCATCAATTTTATTGTATATGTCTTCACCAACCTCGCCTGTGGCCGGAAGCATCCGATCGCGTTGAAACTGAAACACAGCCGATCGGGTATAAGCATCTAGAGTGGTCGAATTTCGGACGGGCGTGGCACTACTTGTACTGCCCACGGCAGCGGCATCAAAGACTCCGTTTTCATTGCCAATGCCAAACAGTCCACGCGGACCCATTGCGTATCCTAGACCGTCCAGATTGTCCCGAAGATGCATCAAAACATCTTGTGTCAACGTAAATGCCATAGCGAAAACCTAAAATAAAATAGAGCAAGATAAATCTTTCTAATATTGTGCCTGGAATTGGGCAAAGCGTCAGCTTATACTCAACGGGTTGTAATGTAGTTGTCCTTTGCACCCGTTGTCATGCCTGACCCGTCTCCCAAATCATCGCCTTCTAAATCTCCAGCCAATACGTCGTCCATCGCAGAAAATATCAAGGTTCTAGCGATCGCTTTGGTAATCGCCCTATTGGTGCGAACGTTTGTTGCTGAACCTCGATTTATTCCATCTGGATCCATGGAGCCGACGATGCTGATTAACGATCGGTTTATCGCGGAGAAGGTTTCCTATCGGTTTCGCAATCCGATGGCGGGGGAAATCGTGATTTTCAGTGCACCAGAGATATTGCAAAAGATGGCGGGCTATGGCAGCGATCAAGTTTTGATTAAACGCCTTATTGGGACACCGGGCGATCTGATTGCCATTCACAACGGTAAAGTATCGGTGAATGGTGTGGTGCTGAAGGAGTCTTATATCAAGGCAGCTCCAAACTATGACTGTCCCGGCATGTCATCGAAGGATTCCATTTTTTGCCAGAGTCTTGCACCGAACAACCCAGATAGCTTTGAAGTACCGCCGGGAAATTATTTCGCCATGGGGGACAACCGAAATAATAGTTCCGATTCTCATGTATGGGGGTTTCTGCCCAAGAGCAACATTATCGGTCGTGCAGTTTTACGGTTTTTCCCGATCGATCGAATGGGTGGCCTATAGTTTTACTAGTTCTAAAAAACGTGTAGTTCTAAAAAAAAGTGATGGATTTATTTGATCATCAACGTGAACTATTGATTGATGTAGAGGCTCCTTTAGCGGCTCGGATGCGTCCTCGAACGTTGAATGAATTTGTTGGACAGGGCGCGATCGGATCTTTGATAACGCTAAATGACAATGTCATCCTGTGGTGTTGGATTTGAATGCGGGGACTGAATGGCTGACCTGGGAAGCGATACGCATTACCAAACGAATGGAGCGCAATATTTAGATTTGGATCAACTAAATCAAGCGTATGTAAGGCCCGGATTTACAATCATGATCGAACAGGTGATCTTTAGAACAGAACTGTATATTTCAGAAGCGCTGTGCAATAGATGATTTGGGCCAAACTCAACTTATATTCAGCAACTCTACGAATATTTAGATCAAAGTGAAATTGAGATAATTCGACAATTATTTGTAACTCGTCTATTGAACCAAACTGTGACAGTTGAGGGGACGATCGCTTACATTATCGCAATCAAATCATTGATGCTGAATTGAGAGTCTAGCCAACCCGCCTCATAGAACTTACTTGACAATCTTATTAAATTATCATTCCTCCTAAATCCGATCGATAGGCGGTTGTTCGGTGGGTGGAAGCGAGTCTGCGGCTTGACTATCTGGGTTCCAGATCTGGGTTGATACATCGAGATCCTGGGTATTGTCTAGATCGAAATCCAATAGGCGAGGCAACAAAGCACTGTCAGGCATAAGATTTTGAAGCGCGGTTAATGCCTCCGTAGCAGTTTGGTAGCGCTGTTTATAGTTGTGGGCGGTGAGACGATTGACAATAGCAGCTAGGGGACGACTGACGATGGCGTAGGCTTCCCAGGCGATCGTATTGGTATCGGGATCGGGCAAAAGTTGGCGGACGGGCAGTCCCGTTAGCGCTTGCATGGCGAGAATACCAACTCCGTAGAGATCGCTGCTGGGCCTGGGATTGCCCAGTTGTTGTTCGGGGGCCATGTAGCCTTGAGTACCGATGCCGACGGTGAGGTCGGAAGGTTCATCAGGATCGGGGAGCCTTTCGAGGGCTTTGACAGCTCCGAAATCGATCAGGACGAGGCGTTGGTCGTTCGATCGTTGGATGATGTTGCTGGGTTTGATGTCGCGGTGAATCACTTGGTGATGATGGACAAAGTTCAAGATGGTTAGCAGTTCCAGCAAAATGGTAATCACTGTGGCCTCGGGCAACTGGCGGCCTAAGGTGATGGTTTGACTTAGAGGCATTCCGGGAATGAATTGTTGAATTAAATAAAACTCTTGTCCTTCTTCAAAAAAAGCCAAAAGCTGCGGAATCCGATCGTGTCGTCCCAGTTCTTGTAAGGTCAATGCCTCGCGTTCAAATAACCGACGCGCTAGGGCCAAATGGTTCACGCTATCACTGCGGGGCCGCAAATGTTTCACCACGCAGACGGGTTTGCCGGGAAGCTGAATATCACGGGCGGTATAGGTTTCACCAAATCCACCGGATCCAAGAATTTTG
>JAYUEW010000020.1:0-11738 GCA_043739045.1 Synechococcales cyanobacterium | reverse complement strand
ACGTGACCGATGGTGCCGATGTTAACGTGGGGTTTAGACCGTTCAAACTTTTCGCGTGCCATTTTTTACAGTTCCTCTTGCAAACTAAGCGTTCCCTTTATTTTTCGCGATGATAGCTTCAGCTACGTTCCGAGGAACTTCCTCGTAGGCGCTAAACTCCATCGTAAAAGTACCACGACCCTGAGTCATGGACCGAATGTCAGTTGCGTAACCAAACATTTCGGCCAACGGTACTTTGGTGACTACTTTCGCAATCCCACGCTCTACGCCTTGGGATTCGATTTGACCACGACGAGAAATCAAATTTCCCATCACGGATCCAATGTAGTCTTCCGGTGCTTCAACCTCGACTTTCATCACAGGTTCTAGCAATACCGGAGAAGCTTTCAAAACAGCTTCTTTGAGTGCCATCGATCCGGCAATTTTAAAGGCCATTTCGTTGGAGTCAACATCGTGGTATGACCCATCGATCAAGGTGGCTTTCACGTCAATTAAAGGATAACCTGCAATCACACCGGATTCGCACGCTTCTTTCATACCCGCTTCGGCAGGTCCGACATATTCTCTCGGAACCGTACCACCAACGACCTTAGAGACAAACTCAAAACCACAACCCGCTTCGCCCGGTTCAACAGTGATCACAACGTGACCATATTGACCTTTACCACCGGATTGACGAACAAATCGCCCTTCTGCTTTAACCAGCTTCCGGATAGTTTCTCGATAAGCGACTTGAGGTGCGCCCACATCTGCTTCAACCTTGAACTCACGCTTCATGCGATCGACCAGAATTTCTAGGTGAAGTTCACCCATTCCAGCAATTACAGTTTGGTTGGTTTCATGATCAATTCTGACTCGGAACGTTGGATCTTCTTCAGACAGGGCCTTAAGTGCCTTGGAAAGTTTTTCCATGTCGCTCTTGGTCTTAGGCTCAACAGCCACTGAAATCACCGGTTCAGGGATGAACAATGACTCCAGCACAATAGTGTCGCCTTCAGGAGTTAGAGTGTCTCCGGTCAACGTGTCGGAAAGTCCAGGGATTGCGCCCAAATCTCCAGCACGTAGCTCATCTACATCAATTCGTTCATCTGCTTTTAGGATGATCAAACGAGAGACTCGCTCTTTCTTATCTTTAGTGGTGTTGTAGATGTAGGTGCCTTTGGACAGAACGCCGGAGTAGACCCGAACAAATGTCAAGCGGCCCACAAATTTGTCAGTCATCACCTTGAAGGCCAGAGCCGCCAAAGGCTGGTTATCATCTGCCGGACGCTCTTGGATAGAGCCATCGGGCATGGTGCCTTGAATTGCCTTGACATCGATCGGTGCGGGCATGTAGTCCACAACTGCATCAAGTAGCTGTTGAACTCCTTTGTTCTTAAAGGCGGACCCACAGAACATAGGAACAATAGCACCCGTCAGTACACCTGTACGAACTGCCTTCTGGATTTCTGCGACAGTGAATTCTTCACCGGCGAAGTACTTTTCCATCAGTGCATCATCAGTTCCAGCTACAGCCTCGATCAGCGTGACGCGAAACTCAGCCGCACGCTCTTTTAGATCATCAGGAATGTCAACAACTTCGATGTCCTTACCTAGATCATCTTTGTGAACATAGGCTTTCATCCGCACTAGGTCTACGATTCCTTTAAAGCCTTCTTCAGCACCGATCGGTAGCTGTAAAGGTATGGCAGGAGCTTGCAGCCGATCTTTTACTTGGTCATAGACTTTGTAGAAATCAGCACCTGTACGGTCCATCTTGTTGACAAAGATGACCTTAGGAACGCTGTAGCGATTCGCTTGTTTCCAGACTGTTTCGGACTGAGGCTGAACCCCACCCACTGAACAAAACACTGCAATCACCCCATCAAGAACCCGCATGGAACGTTCGACTTCGATCGTGAAGTCTACGTGTCCAGGAGTGTCAATAATGTTGATTTTGTGTTCAAACGCACCTTCTTGAGGCAAGTTTGGCTTTTCAGGATCGCGACGAGTCCATTGGGTGCTGATTGCAGCCGCCGTAATGGTGATACCGCGCTCTTTCTCCTGCTCCATCCAGTCGGTGGTAGCGCCGCCGTCATGGACTTCGCCAATTTTATGGACCACGCCGGAATAGAACAGAATCCGTTCCGTTGTGGTCGTCTTGCCCGCATCAATGTGGGCAGCAATTCCGATGTTTCGTACTCTATCGAGCGGAACGGTACGAGCCACGGGGACCTCCTCGATCGTGGTTAAGGTTTTGGTGGCTACGATATATCTCCTAAGGGAGGGAGACGTATTTAGCTACACCATTCAGATTCTATATGTCTTTATACTGAATTGATAGTTCATATTTAAAGCATGAACTATCAACTCTACAGGACTGACCCAGAAACTAATAGCGATAGTGGGCAAATGCCTTGTTCGCTTCGGCCATCCGGTGAGTTTCTTCCCGTTTACGGATCGCGCTTCCGGTTTGATTTGCTGCATCCATTAGTTCATTGGCAAATTTACTAGCCATAGACTTCCCGGCACGAGCGCGGGAGTACTGAATGAGCCATCGAAGTGAAAGTGCAATTCCGCGATCGGTCTTCACTTCCATGGGCACTTGATAGGTCGCACCACCAACCCGGCGAGCTTTCACTTCTACCAAGGGTGTTGTGTTTTTGACCGCTTTTTCAAAGACTTCCATGGGGTCGGTGGCCGTCTTTTCTTTAATGATGTCAAAGGCATCATAGATGATCCGATTCGCAACTGATTTCTTACCGCTACGCATGATACGGCGGGAAGTCATGGTGACGAGTCGTGATCCATAGACGGGGTCTGCTGGGACCGGACGTTTTTTGATTGTTACGCGACGAGACATATTGAATCCTTTCAGAGTTGAGATAGCTAGAGCAGCAAGAAACAGAAATTATTGTGCGACTTGCACAATGACACTGACTTAACGCTAAAAATGCTAGGTTCTCTCAACCTCAAAGATCGGTTTCAGGATTCAGCACAAATCCCTTCATGAACCCAGAATCCTTGTGGTTCGAGCTAGCAGATGGCATCAGGGTGAGAACTGAAGCATCCTAAAACCTTGAGAAAAAAGAACTTACAACTCTTGAGGTCTTTCTCTTTAAATGTTAACGGTTGGTTGGTCTATCGACATGAAGTCCAAAAATGGCACTCACGTTTGCCAAACTGCCTGTGGAGTTTTCCTCCAGACAATTATGCATTCATGAGCTACTTCTTGCCTGTAGCCGCACCAGCTTTTGGACGTTTCGCTCCATACTTGGAACGACTCTGCTTACGGTCTTTGACACCAGCAGTGTCAAGGGTTCCGCGAATGATGTGGTAGCGCACACCCGGCAAGTCTTTTACACGACCCCCGCGAATCATCACGACGGAGTGCTCTTGCAGGTTGTGACCGATACCGGGAATGTAAGCGGTGACTTCAAACCCAGATGTTAAACGTACCCGGGCGACCTTGCGGAGCGCAGAGTTCGGTTTTTTCGGAGTTGTTGTGTACACACGAGTACAGACTCCACGACGCTGAGGGCAAGCCTTGAGCGCGGGGGACTTTGTTTTTTTGCTGGCGCGGTTGCGCTCATCTCTAATAAGTTGCTGAATTGTGGGCATCTTATTGCCTTAAATGTAGGCTAATTCCAAACTTTAACGACCACTCATGTTAACAAGGTCAAGGGAATTCTGTCAATTTATTCAGAGATTCGATTTTTGGTTCACTATTTTAATGCGATCGTACAGTGGGTGAAAACGAGCTACCACAGCCACAAATGCCCGAAGCTTGGGGATTTTCAAACCTAAAATTACCGCCCATTAGATCTTCCGCATAGTCTACAGATAATCCCTGTAACACGGCTAGATCTTCACAGGCTATCGCAATTCCACCTTGGACTACGTAATCATCTTGAGCAGGATGATGGACAAATGATAGGCGATAGGAGAGTCCTAAACAGCCTCCCGTTTGGACTTGGATTCGGAGATAATCTTGAGGAGTCGCTTGGCGATGGCGGAGACGATCGACCTCCGTCAGAGCAGCAGGCGTAAACTGGATCATAGAATCTTGGTAGAGAATGGAGTTTCAATGGATTAGTTTTATCATGATGTCCACTAGACAAAGACCGTCTAAGCGTTTTAGACGGTCTAGATCTTGGATTAATAATTCTAAAGGTTGAAAATGCAACTCTAGTTTGGAGTACCCACTCGAGCATAGTCATCTTGAAAGCGAACGATGTCGTCTTCGCCCAGATATTCACCGTTCTGAACTTCGATTAGTATTAGAGGAATCACGCCAGGGTTTTCTAGGCGGTGAGTGGTGCATTGCGGGACATAGGTGGACTGATTTACGCTTAAGATCTGCTCGATCTCTCCACACCACACTCGGGCGGTTCCCGCAACGACGATCCAATGTTCGCTGCGGTGGTGGTGCATCTGTAAGCTCAGGCGATGGCCAGGTTTGACTTCAATGCGCTTAATTTTGTAGCCGCGACCTTCTTCTAAAATAGTGAAGGAACCCCAAGGCCGAAGCTCGGTGGCCGCGACTCCTTTAAAGGCTTTTGGCGTGAGTGCAAATGTCGGTGCTTGTGAAATTTCTTGAGTTTGAGCCATGATATTTACTTCCTATAATGTTATTCAAAAGTCTCTGTGTAAAAGTCCCTCAGAGATGGCCTTGAGATTGGATTTATTTATCTAAAATCCTGGGATTGCGGCTTGTGGCAACGGCTTGTGGCATGGGAAATTCACTGGGCTTATCATGCCCTGTTCAAGTTACAACCTATCAGACGAGACTTAGCTCTGCCCACATGGTGGCTCAGAGGTTTATGAAACTTTCACTTAATGACCAGTGGATGTGAAAAGTTTAATTTTAACTTGGGCTGCACTACTCTTTAAATATGCCGATCGCATTGTGGACCCGAGCACTGCTACGTGAGGGCCGATCGAGAATTTGGCCGCCCAATCCTCCAAGGTGCAACGTTGTAGAACTACCGCCATCAAAGTTCAGGGCATCGATCGCCCCGAGCTGCTGCATAATTTGTGCCATGTCGAGCAATGTTGCCCCGCCCCGCCCGATCGCTGGATGGACCGTAACCATAAGAAGATTGCCTGTATCAGTCCATCCAACAGCACTCCGAGCCGCCCGTTCTCGAATAAATGCGGGGCTGAATTTTTCTGCTGCTGCATCTAGAACAATCTGCCGATCTTTGATTAATAGTGGGCCGCCGCCTAGGGCGTAGGGAAATGCCGCAATGCGAGGATTACTTGGCACCATGGTTAGGCTGACCGTCGCACCAAGAGTCACGGTGGCAGCGGCGGTTTTGTTGGAACGAAAGGTTAGGAGATAGCCGTTGGGTGGAATCGAAATACGGGTTCCAGCGGTCGGGGCTGAAGTTTGAGTGGTGATGCGATCGGCTACGACTTCCATGACGATTTCATTGTCGGAGAGGGTACTGTAGCTGTTGCCCCAAGTGTTTGTGTAGCGGGCGATGCCAGCCTGAACATAGGCACTGTTTAAGTGGGTCAGGAGAAAAGATTGCTGCCCTATTGTGGCGGTTTCCTGAAGGCTATATCGATCGAATTCAAAGCTTCCCGCCCGATCCCAAGCCATCACCCCTCGGTTCAGAATCGGTCCCGATTTCACCTGACCATCAATTTTGATAAGCCCTAGCGGCAGTTGATTGATTCGGTTGAAAAATCCTCCATTCATCGCCAAAACGCTTTTTCCCTGTTGAGCGGTTTGAATTAAGGGCGAAATCCCAGCTAGTTCGACAGGATTGGGGAGCATTGGCCGCAGCGTTAATCCTGGAGTTTTGGGGCTGATTTCAAAGGAGATCACTGTGAAAGACTGGTTGCCGATCGTCAGTAACTGTTGCTGCCACTTAATTCCAGGCTGCCAGAGAATACTTTGGGTGCGGGGTGATGCAATGCCAACATCAATGACAATGCGCGGCGGGTTTGACAGGGTTGTGACGACTGGGCGAGTCGTGAGGGGGATCCCTAGTTTTAGAACGCTTTGAGTGCCCTCTGATTGGAGAGAAAGAGAGGCTATTTTCTGGCTAGGTTTGGGTTTGAATAGGGCAAGCGTGGCTGGATTGATTTGACTATTTAGACGCAGCGTCCAATCTTGACTCTGGGGATCAACTTGAAACAGAGTGGGCTGATCGAGTCCTAAAACAATACGATCGGTCCTAGGAAGCTCTAGTGTCTGATTTTTATTCATTTGGCTCTGGGGAACCACTTGAATGAGTTGAGTTAAATTACTAGTAGGAGTCGTAATGATGAGCTGTTGGGCTTGGGGTTTTAGTTGCCAGCCTAGCGACTTGGCCCAATCTGTAATGTCTAGGTATCGATCGGGGGAAATAAACTTTACGGGCAATACGGCAGTTGGGAGATCGTCACTGAACCAGCCGATCGGTTGTTGAGTGGCATCGTTGGTGCTTAAAAAATCAACCCCGAAAACCTGGCGCATTGCCCCGTCTGGAACCCCGATGCGTAATCCTTTTTCAGTTTGCCACTGGATCCATGGCAGGTTATAGGTCTGATTATTAATTAAGATTTGCGGCTTTGATTCCAAAGATAAACTCTGGCGGATGGAGAGCGGTCGGGGAATAGGAGAAGGAACAGCAGAACGAATGCGAGATGGGCCAATAGGTGGGCTAATATCGGGTAACTGGGCAGAAGCGATCGTGGGAAAGTTGATCAGAACGCCCATTGGAACCAAAATAGACTTAGTTACCATCAGATTTGCCATAGATGGATTAAATATCAATGGCTTGAGTGTGGATTGACTGCCCAAAATGCTCGTAAAGCACTGAAATGATCCAACAAAAAGCATAAGCTGCCAGAATGAATTCAGGGGAAGTTGCATAGGATTTTGGGAATGTCATAATTTAGAGATTGTCAGAAACTGATAATCTCTATAGAGTTCCCTACTTTATGCATTCTCGATCGATGCAGATGCTGGTTTCTCTGGGATTAGACTTTAGATTTAGAAGCTTGTCCTAAATTGGTTACTGAATGCGGTTCGATTTGCAAATAGTTCGCCAATGTAGACTAAACCTACCCGAAGAAACCCGATTGCCGGAAATGTTGATGTTTGCTAGTTTTCAGCTAGCACCCCATTCTTTGAGGCTGTCATGTATCCGCATCCACAAAGTCCTGACTCTAATCAGGCACTTTACCAGGATAGATTAGTTTTCCGTCACCTGAATTTTCAGTCCAACTTCTCTCAGAAATGAACGCAATGAACCATGTCATGGGTAATCAGTCCGGTAACGATCACAATTTATCCTCCACACTGCGCTATCTCGCATCGGATCAATTGCTTTCTGTCGCTCAAGTTTCCGGAACTTCGGTTTCTAGAAACTTTGCTGTAGAAAGTAATGGATTTGCCGGACAGCCTTGGTTAGTGGAAGAACGAGATGCCTGTGGAGTTGGGTTTATCGCCGACCAGCAAGGCCGTTCTACCCATGATTTGATGGAGAAGACGCTGATTGCCTTGGGATGTATGGAACATCGGGGCGGTTGTAGTGCAGACCAAGACTCGGGCGATGGCGCAGGGGTAATGTTGGGATTACCTTGGAATTTATTGAATCAATGGGCAGCTTCCCTGGGATCAAGCTCAGGGGAATCAAGCTTGACTACGGCCAATACTGGCGTTGCGATGGTTTTCTTGCCGCAGGATGAGGCGATCGCGTCCACTGCAAAAAAAACGGTGGAAGAAATCTTCGCTCAAGAAGGACTGACGTGGATTGGCTGGCGCAGTGTTCCGACAAATCCCCAGGTTTTGGGCCGTCAAGCTCTGGAGAACCTACCTGGCATTGTCCAAGCGGTTGTCACGTCTTCCAAGTCTGGCGATGAGCTTGAACAGCAGCTCTACATTGCTCGTAAAAAGGTTGAGAAAGCAATAGAATCCCGCGAGTTTTATTTCTGTTCTTGCTCTAGCCGTACCATTGTCTACAAGGGCATGGTGCGATCGGAAATCTTGGGAGCATTTTATTTAGATTTGCAGAACGCCGATTACACCAGCAGTTTCTCTGTCTATCACCGACGCTTCAGTACAAATACTCTGCCAAAATGGCCCCTAGCACAACCAATGCGATTGCTGGGTCACAATGGCGAAATTAATACGTTGCTTGGCAATATCAATTGGACCATGGCTAAGGAGTCAAGCCTTGCCCATCCAAATTTTGGCGAGCAGATTGAAGCACTGAAGCCCATTGTTAATCCGACTAACAGCGATTCGGCCACCTTGGACAATGTTTGTGAAGTCATGGTGCGGGCGGGCCGGAGTCCCATGGAATCGTTGATGATCATGGTGCCGGAAGCGTATAAAAATCAGCCTGCGCTATTGCAGTATCCCGAAATTACTGATTTCTATGACTATTACAGTGGACTTCAGGAAGCTTGGGATGGTCCGGCGCTGTTGGCCTTTACCGATGGCAAAATGGTGGGGGCCGCCCTCGATCGGAACGGCTTACGTCCGGCTCGGTATGCCATTACCCGTGATGGTTACATTGTTGTGGGATCGGAAGCGGGCGTGGTGCCGTTGGATGAGTCAGAAATTATCGAAAAAGGTCGGCTTGGGCCTGGGGAGATGATTGCGTTTGATTTGGAGAGCAAGACTATCTTGAAAAATTGGGATCTGAAAAAGACGATCGCTCGTCAACATCCCTACGGCGAATGGCTCCGTCAAAATCGTCAAACGATTGAAAGTTCCTCTTTTGGAGAGCAGGAAGTTTGCGATACTGCGTCTCTTCTGCGTCTTCAAACTGCATTTGGTTACAGCGCTGAAGATGTGGACATGATCATTAATGAAATGGGTGCGCAGGGTAAAGAACCGACGTTCTGTATGGGCGATGATACGCCGTTGGCTGTACTGTCAGCTAAACCTCAGTTGCTGTACAACTACTTCAAACAGCGATTTGCTCAGGTGACCAATCCGGCGATCGATCCCCTACGGGAAAAACTCGTCATGTCTCTGACCATGAGTCTCGGGGCAAAGGGAAATCTATTAGAACCTAATGCAGCCCTAGCTCGGACCTTGGTGCTAGAGTCGCCTGTAGTGATTGATACGGAGCTGGAAGCCATCAGACAGGGCGAAATTCCAGCCGGGTGCCTTTCGACGTTGTACGACATTACGTCTGGTCCTGATGGTCTGTCGATCGCATTGACTGCATTGTGTGAGAATGCGGCTGAACTGGTGCGCAATGGGAAAGAAATCTTGATCCTGAGCGATCGGATTGATGCAGATGGCAATAGCACTCAGCTCATGGATGAAATGAGCTACATTCCGCCTCTAGCTGCGGTTGGTGCGGTTCATCACTTCTTGATTCGTCAAGGCTTGCGCATGAACGCTTCTATCATTGTGGACACGGCTCAGGCTTGGAGTACGCACCACTTTGCTTGTTTAGTTGGGTATGGTGCGAGTGCTGTATGTCCTTACCTGGCATTGGAAGCAGTTCGTCATTGGTGGGCAACCCCGCGTACTCAAAAGCTGATGGAGACAGGCAAACTCAATCAAATTAGTTTGATCGGCGCACAGGAAAATTTCCGTAAATCAATTCAAGATGGCTTACTAAAAATCTTGTCGAAGATGGGAATTTCGCTGCTGTCGAGCTATCACGGGGCGCAGATTTTTGAGGCGATCGGCATTGGGGGCGACTTGCTCAATACAGCGTTTTATGGCACTCCATCTCGATTGGGTGGCCTGACCCTGAAGGACTTAGCCAACGAAATTCTGTCTTTCCACACGCGGGCCTTCCCCGAAATCGCCATTAAGAAATTGGAAAACTACGGCTTTGTGCAATATCGTCCCGGCGGTGAATATCACATGAATAGTCCTGAAATGTCCAAGTCTCTTCATAAGGCGGTGGCCGACAACAACTACGATCACTATGCGTTCTATCAGAAACACCTATCGGGTAGGCCTTTGACAGCGCTGCGTGATTTATTGGATCTAGAGAGCGATCGGGCCTCGATTCCCCTAGAGAATGTCGAATCCGCGACCGAAATTTGTAAGCGGTTTGCAACGGGCGGAATGTCCTTGGGGGCGTTGTCCCGTGAAGCCCATGAGGTTTTGGCGATCGCGATGAACCGTCTGGGGGCAAAGTCTAATTCTGGTGAAGGGGGAGAGGAAGATATTCGCTATCGTCCCGTGAATGATGTGACGGATGGGGTTTCGGCAACCTTCCCGCATCTGAAGGGATTGCGAAATGGCGACCGGGTGAGTTCGGCGATTAAGCAGGTGGCTTCGGGACGCTTTGGGGTAACGCCAGAGTATTTGATGAGTGCCAAGCAAATCGAGATTAAACTCGCGCAAGGTGCAAAACCCGGTGAAGGCGGTCAGCTTCCGGGGCCAAAGGTGAGTGAATATATTGCCAAGTTGCGCGGCTCGAAACCGGGCGTGACGTTAATTTCGCCGCCGCCCCACCATGATATTTACTCGATTGAAGATTTGGCGCAGCTCATTTATGACTTGCATCAAATTAATCCGATCGCTAAGGTCTCGGTCAAACTTGTGGCAGAGGTTGGCATTGGTACGATCGCGGCGGGTGTGGCAAAAGCCAATGCTGATGTGATTCAAATCTCTGGCCACGATGGGGGAACGGGAGCATCGCCGTTATCATCGATTAAACATGCAGGTAGTCCTTGGGAACTTGGATTGACGGAAGTTCATCGAACCTTGATGAATAATCAATTGCGACACCGGGTTCTATTGCGGGTCGATGGTGGCTTTAAGACAGGTTGGGACGTGATCATGGGCGCGCTGATGGGCGGTGAGGAGTATGGATTTGGCACGGTGGCGATGATTGCGGAAGGCTGCATCATGGCGCGGGTTTGCCATACCAATAGCTGTCCGGTGGGCGTGACGACTCAACGTGAGGAACTTCGTAAACGGTTTACGGGAATTCCTGAACATGTGGTTAATTTCTTTTTGTTTGTTGCCGAAGAAGTCCGATCGCTGTTAGCGAAACTTGGCTATACAAAACTAGAAGATATTGTGGGCCGTGCTGATTTGCTGAAGATTCGCGAAAATGCGGCATTGACTAAAACCCAGTCCCTCAATTTAGATTGTTTGACGAAGTTACCGGACACTCGAACCGATCGCTCTTGGTTAATTCATGAAGAGGTTCATAGCAATGGTCATGTTTTGGATGATGAATTGCTGGCTGATGATGCATTGCAATTTGCCATTCAAAATCAAACTAATTTTGCAACTACAATGAAGATTGTTAACACCGATCGATCGGTGGGGACCAGAATTTCAGGGGCGATCGCAAAGCGCTATGGGAATTCAGGGTTTGGTGGAAAAATCAGTCTGAATTTTGTTGGATCGGCGGGTCAAAGTTTCGGGGCATTTAATTTGTCTTGCATGACCTTGACGATCGATGGCGAATCCAATGATTATGTCGGTAAAGGAATGAATGGTGGCGAAATCGTCATTCGTCCGGCGAAAGCTGCGGGATTTGTGGCGGCAGACAGTGTAATTATCGGCAATACCTGTCTCTATGGTGCGACGGGTGGACATTTGTTTGCGAATGGTCGTGCGGGTGAACGCTTTGGGGTGCGGAATTCGTCGGCTCAGGCGGTCATTGAGGGTGCAGGTGATCATTGCTGCGAATACATGACGGGCGGTGTTGTTGTTGTATTGGGCGATGTCGGACGCAATGTCGGCGCGGGAATGACGGGCGGTTTAGCCTATTTCTTTGATGAAGATGGTAGTTTCCAAGCCAAAGTTAATCCTGAAATTGTTTCGG
>JAYUEW010000019.1:0-10411 GCA_043739045.1 Synechococcales cyanobacterium | reverse complement strand
AAATGTGGCCTTAAATAATCCCCATAATGTTGAACATAAGAGTATTACGGGAGATGTGTTTGACTATTTGATTGGCTGCGAGCAAGAGTATGACGTAATCATTCTAGATCCGCCTGCATTTGCAAAAAATCAATCGGCTAGACATGCGGCGGTCATGGCTTATAAGCGGTTGAACTATGAGGCGATCGCTCAGGTGAAACCGGGCGGCATTGTTATGACATTCTCTTGCTCTCAAGTGGTCACGCCTGATTTGTTTAAGGGTGCCGTGGTGGCGGGAGCAATTGAGTCGGGACGATCGGTTCAAATCCTCAATCATTTAACCCAACCAGCGGATCATCCGACGAGTTTATATCACCCAGAAGGATTGTATTTAAAAGGCTTGGTATTACGCGTCGGGTAATTGAGTTTACGATCGAAACTAATAGATCTGAAGCATTGTTAAAATTGAACTAGGCAATGCTCCAGCAATCGATCGCATTGGCATTTAGATCTAGATGAAAATGGGTAATTGGGAATAATCGACTAACTCCAACAACTCCAAACTGAAATGAGATAGGACGGATAGAGAGGCGATTGTTTTTAGGCCGAGAACGATAGAGCGCCCTGAACATGCTGCGGAAAAATTAGATTTAGAAATGAGCGCCCCTTACTTGGTAGTCTGAAAAAGCTGACAAACCCAACAATCCTTCAGTTCTACTTGAATGCATTGAATTGCATCCTCTAAACGAACTTCTACATCACAGTTTTGAATGTCAATAACCAATCGATATATTAGCTCGAAGTCTATGCGTTGCTCCTCACTCATTGTAATAAAACTACCATTTTGCGTATGATTTAACTTCTCGATTTCTCCTCGGCCTATTTTGCCTTTAATTTCCGAGAGTCTCGCATCTCGCCAGAGTTGATATTGGATCGATCGATCGGTAATAAGCGATTCATTCCAATTTTTTATTCGACTGGTAAATCCACTCCCATCGGTTTGCAAAAAGCCGATCGCAACTTTTGGCTCTCCAATCAGCAGCAGATGTTCTGGTAATACTCGTTTCCCCAGTCGCAAATAATCAATTTCTAAGGGAACTAATAAACTAAATGCTTGGGCGATCGTTATTAATTTACCAATGTCATCACTATCCGTAATAATTTGTGGTTTTTGATAGTCTTTCTGTAAGAGTGTACGATTGGTTCTAATGAACTCCTGAATCGGTGAATCTGGAATCGGTGAATCTGAAATCAAATTGCCACCTGTAATTGTCTCGACAATCTTAGTAAGCTGCTGAATCTTGCACTCAATTTGATCGAGTCGCTGAATGATCGATGGACTGGGTTCGGGAGCTGCTGGCGGATGCGAAGAACCGATCGGTAACGGCACATCATGAACTCGATAGCGGAAATAATGAGCGGCCCAGTTAAGCATGGCTCGAATGGAGTGCTGGCTCAGAATTACCGCACGATCGTCAGCCGTGAATAGATCCGATAGATCAATTTGGCTCTCTTTCGCTCTCATCTGTAAAATTCGATCCAGGGTTTCCGTATCCGGGCGGCGTAATTCAACTTGGACTTGTGACATCCGATCGATGACCGCTGGACTAAACTCATTCTGAAACTTCTGCCAATTATTAGGAAAGAGATTTAAAATAATCAAACTATTGGGAACATGGGTAAATATTTCCTTTACCGATTCGCCAAAATTTAGTAATAGTTTTTTGTTGTGGTCTAAATTCAAACTTTCAAGTTGGTCAAATACAATCAGCAAAGGCTCATCCAACAGCGATAACTTACTAAAAACTGCGATCGCTTCTAAGGAGAATGATTCTTGACTCATATCTGATTGCCAGTCTTCCAGCCCAACAAGCTCCAAATCTTCTGGACTCACCGAACTGCCTGCGAGCCAACGTTGTACAATACTTTTACGGCGATTATCAGAATAGCTGCAAAATCCGATAATTCCCTTCAAAATTTGGGTCGCATAACCCGAAAATCCATAGGATTCAACCCACCAATCTTGGACCCGTTTCTGGATGTGTAGCCATAGTTTCCGTTTACTTTCAGTGCCCTCTGACGCAAGTTCATAGAGTTTTAGCGGCGACTCCTTCACTGCTTCGATAATTTGTAGATCGACTTTTTTCAGAGTGATATGACGGCTAGTGCTGAGCAGTTTCGTAAAACTATGGCCAATCAGATGCTCTAGTTGGGTGTAGCCTGTATCGGGTACTTTTTCAATAAAAGATTCAAGAATACGACTATAAATGTGATGGAGGATTGCATCAGGGTTATTAGGATGTCGAATAAAGAGGAGACGATTTACTTTGAGTAATTCCTTTGCTAACCGCATCATCAAGTGCGTTTTTCCCGAACCCGGTTCACCAATGACTACCGCACCTCGACTTTGATGGTTTTTGTCCTGAGAAATATCCCCGATCGCAGCTCTAAGCTGGTCAAACTCCCGTTGATAAATTTGTTTCTGATCCGAATGATCCTGAAATGGATTATCAACTCGACTACTGGCAAAGGGATTAGGCTGTGCTTTGAGTCGTTCTTTGAGTTGTTCTTTGTCGGCTAATGTCATAGAAGATGGCTGCATAGATAGTATTTTTTGATAGAGATGATAGGTGAAATGCGCATCATATTTTGCGCCATGGGCTTGTCTAGGATTAAAAGTTTTTTGATCGGCTTTTAAATTTAGCTTCTTACTCAAATATTCTAAAGAATAGCTTGCAAAATTAGGAAAAGTTGCTTGGGAGAGTTCGACTGTGCAAATAAAGTGTAGATGAGGAAACGGGATTTTCGCTTGTTGACAGGCCTTTTGGAGCATCTGCCGATCGTGCTTGGCATAATGACAAACGATCGGACGAGACTTAACGATTGCCAAAAACTCAGAAATGACCTGTTTCAGGGGATAGGTATGGAGACGCTGAGTCACATTTTCTGGATGTTCATTCACCCAAGCCTGATAAACCAACTTCCCCCGATCGTCAAAAATGGCAATCTCTTTTAAATAGTCTCGGCCCTCTGTGTCCAACACCAGGAATGAGTTCATCGATGCCTGCCCATAGGTCCAATTTAGAGAATAATTTAACTAAGATAAATTCTTATTTACGTAATCTAAGGATCAATAACAACAGGGTCAAAATTGGAAAACTAGCATTTTCAAACTAAACGATCGCCCGTAACAACGCCTGTAATTTTAATTGAACTTCCGCTAAATTCATGTTCGGCATTAGACCCATGCACAATGCCCCAAGGAAGTCCGATCGCCGATCGTTTGAGATCTTGGTGATTAGACTATTCTGACCTAAATGCTAAGGAATATATTAGAAAGCCGAGTTAGAACAACCACCTCTAACTCGGCTTTTAACTGAACTCTATTGATTAACTGTCTTACTTCACAATGGTAATCGGATGGTCAATCTCGTTTAACTCAGGAGCCATCGAAACGCCAATCAAAGGACTGGTATTAGAGGCGATCGTGGGCAAAGCTGTCCTTGCATTTTGTGAGATCTGAACTGCTGTCGCATCATAAGTCTGCGTAATCAGCTTTGGATAAAACCCAATGCCAATGATCGGTAACATCAACGATGCCGCAATAAACAGTTCCCGTGGCTTCATATCCAAGAAGACTTTTCCCTCGACCGCTTTCCCTTCTTTACCGTAGAACATTTCCCGCAGCATCGACAGTAGATACATGGGCGTAATAATTAAGCCGACTGCTGCCAAAAACACAATAATGGTTTTAAAGCTGGTCGAATATATTTCACTATTTGCAAAGCCCAAGAACACCATCAATTCACCGACAAATCCACTCATTCCCGGTAATGCCAATGAAGCCATAGAGGCAATGGTAAAGAGTGCAAAGGTAGACGGCATCTTCTTGCCCAGTCCACCCATTTCGTCCATGTTCAACGTGTGGGTCCGATCGTATGTAACCCCCGCCAAGAAGAACATCACCGACGCAATCAACCCATGAGACACCATTTGTAGCATCGCGCCACTCATACCCAAGTCAGTAAACGACGCAACACCCAGCAGCACAAATCCCATGTGGGAGATGGACGAGTAGGCCATGCGGCGTTTCAGATTACGCTGGGCAAACGAGGCCAATGCGCCATAGACAATGTTAACCACACCCAACACGGCTAAAACAGGCGCGAAATAGGCATGAGCATTAGGAAGCATTTCCACATTCATCCGAATCAAGGCATATCCGCCCATCTTCAAGAGAACCCCAGCCAAAATCATCGACACTGGAGCAGAAGCCTCACCATGGGCATCGGGGAGCCAAGTGTGCAACGGAAACACCGATAGCTTAACGCCATAGGCAATCAGCAATCCCGCGTACATCAACAGTTCAAAGCCCAAGCTATAATCCTTCAGGCCTAACTGCGTCAAATCAAAGGTCAATGCCCCGCCGCCATAAAAAGCCATTGACAAGGCTGCAATCAGAATAAAAATCGAAGCGCCTGCGGTGTAGAGAATAAACTTAGTTGCAGCATACCGTCGCTTCGGACCGCCCCAAATTGCAATCAATAAGTAGACCGGAACGAGTTCTAGTTCCCAAATCAGAAAAAATTGAATTAAATCTTGTGCACAAAATACCCCAATCTGGGCGCTGTACATCACCAGCATTAGAAAGTAGAACAATCGGGGTTTTTCCTTGACCTGCCAACCTGCCAAAATCGATAGCGTAGTCACAAGTCCCGTCAATACTACTAGGGGCATCGACAATCCATCGATCGCTAGGGACCAATTGACCCCCAACTGAGGCAACCAGGTGACGCTCTCGGACAATTGATAGCCCGCTTCCGAAAAATCATAATGCTTCCAGAGCGCATAGAGCGACAGCGCAAAGTCAGCCAGCCCAACCCCCAACGCATACCAACGAACGGTGCGTCCATCTTTATCGGGAATTATCGGAATGAAGAGAGCGGCTGCAAGAGGCAGCATGATAATAGTCGAAAGCCAGGGAAACGATGTCGTCACTGATGTAACCTACTGAAATTGATTTAGACGCCAAGTGATGTGAAATGTGATGAATAGATTGAAACAGCGAATCTAGGAGGTCACAGCCCCTAGTAGTTCATTGCTTCAAAACTCTCATCTAGGCTATCCGTGTCGGCTTTATCCATAAAGTCAAGTAGGAATAATTACCTATTGCACTATATTACCCGACTATGAACTTAAGTAAACCTTAAGAATCTAACTGTTAATACTTATGACCATAGAGTTACCTCAATCAAGCTCGATAGTCCGCATAAACGGAGCTATCCATGGAGGTGAGCATCAACTCTAGAAAAATTTCCTCGGTTTCCTACCTCCTCACTTCTATAGAAATAATAACGATCTTTTGTGAACTTAACACAGATTTACAATGCGATTTCCATGAAATTATCGTGAAAAAATATTTTTTGGTGAATAACTTGGGCTAGGTAAGGATTGTGTTACGGCAATTTTTGCTGTGGAGTTACGATCGGTAGGCTTTGGGGGTGCTGTTTTTGGTCTAGAAGCTGATAGATGGAATCGATTTCTGGGCGTTCCAGGTAATCTTGGCTATTGGATGTGTTAATTATCTCTTTCCATCGAATTTATTTAGGGGCGATAGTCCTTGACAAACCCTGAGCAGATAGCCGATTTGGCCGTAACTATAAACCAAATTTTCAAAAACTAGACCGTTCGCCCTTGCGTTGACTTTTGGCATTAATTGGCCTTGAAGTGTAAACTTCACTGATTTGTAGAGTCCACGAAATAACCGTTCACTACCCCGTCTGAGTTGACCGAATCCAGCTTCTCCAGCGAGTTGCTCTCGGTAGCATTCGCTAATGCCTTGCCACCAGCCGCGCTCTAGAAACCAACTGCGCTTGACGCGTTCTGGCGCGACGTGATGACCCGCGATCGCGTTGGGTAAGTAGGTGACATTCCAGCCGGACTGAAGGGCCAGATTGGTCATATGGAGTTCTTCGTTAGACAAAAGATTTTTGCCGACGCGTCCCAGATTGAGATCGAAGCCGCCCACTTGGTCTAGAAAAGTTCGACGAATGGCGTAGTTCAGTCCCCGTGGGGTTAGGCCCGGTTGGTCAATTTTCACGGGTTGATCGCCAAGGTCATAGAAGCCAAGATTTCCAGAAAGATTTTCCGAGAGCCATTCCGGTTTGGCACACTCCCAAATTAGGGTGACTTTACCGCCAGATATTGCGAGTTTTGGGTCTTGGGCGTAGGCTTCGATGAAGGTCTGAAGCCATTGAGGTGAGGCGATCGCATCGTCGTCTAAATAGGCAATCAAGGGGGATGTTGCAAGCTGTGCGCCAGTATTTCGTGCAATAGATAGACCCACTTTGGCTTCGTAATGATACCGAACACGAGGATTATCTAAATAGGACTCGGCAACTTCGGCGGTCCGATCGGTGGATGCGTTGTCGATGATCAGTATTTCGTAATTTTCGCAGGTTTGAATCAGTAGACTCTCGATCGCTTTGGCTAGGTAACGATCGCGGTTGTGGGTGCAGATAATGGCAGAGATATGAGGTTGGGGCTGAAACGGTGCTGGTAGGGTGG
Source organism: Synechococcales cyanobacterium (assembly GCA_043739045.1). Classification (GTDB taxonomy): domain Bacteria; phylum Cyanobacteriota; class Cyanobacteriia; order Leptolyngbyales; family Leptolyngbyaceae; genus JAAFJU01. The sequence goes on along the minus strand of JAYUEW010000019.1, from coordinate 3,865 downwards.
CTGACATGGTGAAATGCTGTCCCGTGGGGGTGACTAGGGCAAATTTCTCCCATCCTAGTCTTTCAGTTGACTATGCAGCCTCACGAGATCTTCGGAGAAACGGGTCAGGTGGGTTTCTAAATCGGCCTGTCGGATCAGTAGTTGACGCAATTTGTGATGACGTGCGATCGCCATGCTGACGGCGGGGACTTGATCTGAAGGGCAGGGATAGCTCCAAAGTTGGCCATCGGGATTAATTCCACAAAGGCGATAGTTAGAGGGGACGGCATGAATGTCTTTGGGTTGAATTTTCCCAGTCTGGAGTTTTTCAACCAAACTCACTAATTGACTGATGTCCGCATGACGAAAGGCTTGGGTCTCATCTTGTTGCGATTCGGTCCCGAGAGATTCAAGCCAGCCATCGAGAATGACACCTTCTAAGTAAATAGTTTGGATAGTTTGAACTATTGTGGCGAGTTCTTGTTGCCAGGTGGTGACGATCGTTAGCATGTCTTGTAATAACGAGGCGGCCAGGGCTGGGTTTGGGGCGTTGCGATGAGGGGTGAGGGTGACGCTTTTGGGTTTGGGTAGATGAATGTCTTGGAGTTCGAGTTTGGGGAATTTTTGAACCCGATCGTCACTGTCCTGGAAATCTGCTTTTTGATCCAAGGGTGGGTTTGGAGCTTTGGCCGAGAGAATGTCGAAGGATAATGATGGAGTGGTTCGATAGTTTGGAGAGATGTTAGCCTTTGACGATCGGGATGATAGGCCAGTTGATGATGAGCTGATTGTTGGGTCTAACCGATTTGAGACTAGCCCACTGTCCGAAACGGGCTGTTCCAGAGTTCTTAGGGTTTGTTCAATGCGTTTGATACCAGTTTTCATAACGGTTAGGTTGGTCGGAATGCTTTATTCTATACGCTGCTTGGGAATTTGCACGTCTTGAGAGAATGTTTGAGTAAATTGTGAGGGATAGGAATGATGGGGCAAGTGATTTTGGTGACGGGGGCGGCGCGATCGGGTAAGAGTGAATGGGCAGAACGCCTAGCATCGGAGTCGGGAAAACAGATTGTGTATGTGGCGACGGCGCAGCGATATGAGGGCGATTTGGATTGGGATGCACGAATTGATCAACACATTACGCGTCGTCCGGGGAGTTGGCGATCGTTGGAGGTTCCGTTTGATTTGGTGGGGGCGATCGGTGTAGGAATTGAGAATGAATGTTTTTTAATTGATTCTTTGGGAAGTTGGGTTGGCAATGGGTTGGAAATGAATGAAGCGGATTGGCGATCGGGTTGTGATTGTTTGATTTCTAGTGTTGAGTCTAGTATTGCAAGTTTGATTTTTGTATCTGAGGAGACGGGCTGGGGAGTGATTCCGGCTTATCCGATGGGGCGGTTGTTTCGCGATCGGTTGGGGCGATTGGTTCGGGAGTTGGGACAGGTGGCGGATCAGACGTTTTTGGTGGTGGCGGGGTTTGCTGTGGATGTGCAGAAGATTGGGCGATCGATCGATCGGCCTAAATTTCCGCTGTGAGGAAAGATAGTTTGATGGTTTGGTGCGATCGTCTCTTGAATACTCCGCTTATCGGGATTGTATTGGACTTTTCCCACTTTCAATCATCACCCCGCCATCTGCTTTACCGTCCACCACCACAGATTGCGCCCCTGCGTCTTCTGCCAATACCAATATTCACAGCCCCACAACAACACCGTCGAATAGTCCGATCGCGCCAATCGGTCCACCAATAGCTGCATCCGTCTCGGCGACGCACTAGGATAATCCGCCCGATCGTTCGCCACTAACTGTTTCGGTTCCCAAGGTTCCGCCTGCGCCTCCGCAATCCAAGCCTCACGCCCATCTCGAACTATCTCGCGTTGCCAACTCTGAAGCTGATCCCAAAACGCCTCTTCTGGCTCTAGATATGCCCCCGAATTCCCCCACGGAACCTTAGTATAAACATTAAAACCCACCGCATCCGCCACCGCCAGACTATCCTGAAACGCAGGCAAATCCTCCGATAGCTTCGGGCTTGGCAAATGAATCGCATTGGTCAGCAATATTTTTTGCGATCGCCACAGATTCGATCGGACCAGCGCCACCTTACGTCGCACAAAGTCCGGACTCAAAAACCGCCCGCCCGCAATCTCCAACCGCGTAAACGGTTCATTCTCAATCTGCCAATACTGAATCGCAGGCGCATACCGATAATGCTCCGCTACCGTATCCACAAACTTCAACGACAAATCCGCCACCGCCGGACTCCTCACATCTAAGGCAATGTCCCCCGACTTCGTGTCATACCGATCGCTCACCCACCCTGGAAAGTGAAACTCCGGCCATCGAGGTACCTTCATCCCCACCGCCAGCGCCACCGTAATATTATTGCGATGGGCTTCGTCTAGTAACCAATCCAACTGGGAAAAATTGAACTGCCCCGGCGATCGTTCAATTTCATTCCAATATGCCCCCAGTCGAATCCGAGTTAGACCCAACTGACAAATTTCCCGAAACGCCGCCTTATAATCCACGCCCAAGTAATAACATTGCAACGGACTAAACGTCGTCCCCAAATGGGTCGGGCGTTGAAACTTAGGTATCACCGATCGGCCCATCAAACTTTGAGCCGATGCTAACTGCGATCGCCCCATTAACCAAGCCCCGATTCCGCCCATGAGAAAAAAATTACGTCGAGTCGATCGCATAGCTTAGAAGAATGCTGACAAGCAAAGAGAATTAGAAATAGACATCCATCGTCGATCGACCCGTCGTTTTCAACCAATTCTGCGCCTCGATGTAGTTATTGGGGGCCAACAAAATCGCTCGCTTCCAATATTCCGCTGCCTGGTCAAATAGGTTCTCACCCACCTCATTGTCGCCGTCCTCTATTGCCTGTTCGCCTTGGTAGTGATAGATCACCGCCACATTGTTCAACGCCTGGGGCATCCGAGGATTAATCTCTAGCGCCTGATTATAATATCCAAGAGCCTCGTCGTGGTCGCCATTACTTGCCTTAATCAAACCAATGTTGTAAAGAATATAACCCCGATCGTTCGAGTCATCCTCTAGTTTCAACGCTTCTGCATAGTTATCTAGCGCTTCCGCATATTCACCATCTGCCTGCGCCGACATGCCATCGCGGTAGTAGGCAAAGGCTTCTTTTTCACGCTTACTAGCTGGAAACACTTTCAAAATGATGTCCGCCATCACCGTAAAGCTTTTATCTATAAAATTATCGTTGCGCTGAGAACGTGGCATAGGAAAATAAGTGATGAGAGAGGTTAAGGAAATTCTGTTTTTCTATTCTATTTCGACCCGGTGGTATTAAGGCAATCTCTCCAATAAAATACGTATTTATTTATGAATCAATTACATGTTCCCAGGTTTGCCTAGAAATAATTATCGAGAATAGGCCGTCATTGGCTCTTTAATGAATCGAATGTAGAGATGCTTAAAGGTCGATCGCAACACACGCGGCGCACCAAAATCTATTGCCATCATTTTCTCTGGCAACTTCCAGCCGTCAAATCTTAATTCTGTTGGAGTCAAGAGGGGAAACTCAATCTCTTCGAGTTCAGGACAAAGCCCCAATTTACGAGCCGCTGCTATGGTCAATACTCGCTCCGGTGAAACTTGCAGCAGATCTAAGATCGATCGGTCCAAAGCAAACACATTACTTGATGCCGCCAAAATCCCTAACTCGCGAGGTTCACCATTACTCGGCCCATTGCCCTCATGCCCAATAATTCCATCCAAAATTGTCAAATTCGGTGAAATTGTCCGCGCCGTCTCCACTAGCATTTGGCCAAACCGGGCTTCATCCTTACCCGCTTCCATATGCCACCACGCCTTCATTTTTCCCGGCACACAGCCAAACAAATTCTTA
>JAYUEW010000018.1:0-2531 GCA_043739045.1 Synechococcales cyanobacterium | reverse complement strand
CACGAGGGGATTGAACATCGCGTAGGCTTCAGGCAGCTTTGCCAATAGCATCATTGCTTCCATGGTATTTATTCCTTCCCAAACAGCAGGTTATTTCTACTGAAATTGTATCACGAGTCCTGAATCGTTACGATCAAAGATTACGTTTTGTTAAGTAGATGATTGGATCAAATGAACGCGTTTGTGTCTGATATTGACTGTACACAAGAGGCGCGTAAACGGCACATAAAAAGACTGAGCATTCTTAAAATATCCAGCCTTTTTATGTAATCAATCTATTAATTGGTCTAATAGATTGACAGATTAATTAATAGATTAACGAGTGGTCAATTCAGTTAAGACTTGATTCGATCGTTCTACAAAAGATTTCATTCCTTCTGCGTCAAATCCTTTCTGAGCCATCAGCGCCAAATCATAGACATGTGCGCAAATGGTATCCGCCAATTCAGCCGAACCCGTTTTTTGCATTGTGGCTAGATTTTGAATTAGTGGATGGGCTGTGTTGATTAGTAGCACATGTTCTTCGGGGAATTGTGCTTGTTGTTGTTGCATCATGGCCATCATCTCCTGCATTCGGCGCTGCTCTTCAGGCAGAAGAACCATTGCGGGAGGGGTGCTACCGGGATTGTCAGTTTTAATCGCTTCGGTCCGAATGGTTAACTTCGGTTTATTCAAAGCAGAATTAAATAGCGTTTTAATCCGATCGCTCAAAGTATTGTTTGTTTCTGGATCGATCGTTTCTGTTTGGTCTTTTTCAATGAGTGAATCATCCAATTCTGAATCCACACGGGAGAACTTGACCTCACTGTATTCCCGTTCTAAGAATGTTGCAAAGTGACTATCAATGAATGAATCTAAGAACAGTACTTCAATGCCGCGTGACTGGTACAAACTTACATAGGTGGCTTGGGCGATCGGATCATTGCAATAAAACACCCGATTTTCTTGGGTTGCTTTGTTCCGATCGAGGTATTCTTTCAATGTTGTGTAAGTTTTTCCGTCAACAGTGTTGCCCGAATTTTCACTACTCCAAACATCGCCCTCTGCGGTCTCAACTTCAACCTTTGGCGCATCGGTAGGTTTTAGTGTGGTTTGGAAAAGAACAATGTCTTCAATTTGCTTTTTGAATTTGTCATCATTCATTGAGCCAAATTTAACGAATGTTCCCAGATCTTGCCAAGATTTGATGTAGCTAGTCCGATCGTCACGGTATAAATCTTTTAACCGATCGCCAACCTTCTTGGCAATGTAGTTGCCGATTTGAGTTACGGTCCGATCGGCTTGTAAGAAGCTTCTCGATACGTTCAATGGAATATCTGTACTGTCAATCACGCCGCGCAAGGGCAACAAGAACCGGGGAATAACTTCTTCGCAATTGTCAGACACGAAGACTTGATTGCAGAAGAGCTTAACCGAACTTTTTGTGACATCGACATCTGGCTTCAGTTTTGGGAAATACAAAATACCATTCACAACAAATGGATAGTCTGTATTCAAATGAACCCAAAGCAATGGATCTTCTTGATAAGGATAAAGGTAACGATAGAACTCTAGGTATTGCTCGTCAGTCAGATTGCTAGGAGATTCTTTCCAGGCCGCAATTTGTTTGTTGATTTGTTCGGGTTCAGTCGCCGCTTCTTCTTCAAGGACTACCAATTTGATTGGGAATGGCATGAAGTCGCAATAGGTCTTCACCAGGGTGCGAATGCGATAGTCTTCTAAATATTCATTCTCCTCTTCAAGCAGCGTTAAGGTAATTGTGGTGCCGCGTTTAGTCCGATCGGACTCAGAGATGGAAAAGCTAGTGGAACCATCACAGGACCAGTGTACAGCTTGGGAATCAGCTTTATATGAAAGCGTTTCAATCTCAACTTGACTCGCCACCATAAAGGCGCTGTAAAACCCTAATCCAAAGTGACCAATAATTTGTTCGTCACTGGTTGCTTGGTATTTCTGGACAAATTCTTCAGCGCTGGAGAATGCAACTTGATTAATGTATTTTTTAATTTCGTCGGCTGTCATGCCAATTCCGGTATCCGAAATCGACAGCGTTTTTTTATTCTTATCAATTGCGATCGTAATTTCCATGTCTCCAGCATCGTCGGCATATTCGCCAGACCGAGACACCATGCTCAGTTTTTTCATCGCATCAACAGCATTTGAGACCAATTCCCTCAGGAATATTTCATGGTCGGAATACAGCCACTTTTTAATAATGGGGAAAATACTCTCGGTATGGATCGAGATATTGCCCTGTTCTAGAACGGTTGTCATAGTAAATTGGGGTGATTGGAACGTTTTTGTGCCCTATATTTTGCGACATTTCGGCACTGCTTAATCCACCCCAATCCGATCGGATTACCCTACCTAATATTCCCGTAGTTAATAACTATCTCCGCCCGAAACCCGGTCTAGTTCTAGGTCAGACAGGCTTAGAGTTGCCGATCGAATAGCTTGCCAACGTTCATAGAGTTCCTCACGACTCCAGTCACGAGATTTGAATAGACGAACAGCTTCAGCAACTTCTTGAA
>JAYUEW010000017.1:0-5565 GCA_043739045.1 Synechococcales cyanobacterium | reverse complement strand
ACGTACCGGAGCAAGTTTGATGTCTTTTGTTGGTCTCCATATCCACAGTGACTACAGCCTCCTCGACGGTGCTAGCCAGTTGCCCCAGCTCATCGATCGCGCTCTAGAGCTAAACATGCCTGCGATCGCGCTGACAGACCATGGCGTGATGTATGGGGCCGTGGAACTGATCAAAGTCTGCAAAGGGAAACCGATTAAGCCGATCGTCGGTAACGAGATGTACGTGATCAATGGCGACATCGAAAAACAAGAACGCCGCCCTCGCTATCACCAAATTATTCTGGCCAAAAATGACATTGGCTATCGCAACCTTGTCAAGCTCACCACCATTTCAAATCTCAAAGGTCAGCAGGGAAAAGGCATTTTTGGGCGGCCTTGTGTCAATAAAGAATATTTAGAAGAATATCGCGAAGGATTGATTGTCACGAGCGCATGTTTGGGCGGCGAAATTCCCCAAGCGATTATTCAAAATCGGCCCGATGTCGCTCGGCGTGTGGCGGCTTGGTATAAAGAGCGTTGGGGTGATGATTATTATTTGGAAATTCAAGATCATGGATTGATTGAAGAACGGGTTGTGAATCCTGAAATTGTTCGGATTGCCCAAGAACTAGATATTAAACTCGTTGTCACCAATGATTCACACTTCATTTCTTGCTATGACACCGAAGCCCATGATGCATTATTGTGTATTCAAACCGGAAAGCTAATTTCAGAAGATAAACGCTTGCGGTATACAGGAACTGAATATTTGAAATCTGCTGAAGAAATGAGCTGGTTATTTCGCGATCATTTGCCAGAAGATATTGTAAAACAAGGCATTGCGAATACATTAGAAGTCGCAGACAAAATTGAAACCTATCATCTTTTGGGTGAACCGAGAATTCCTGATTACCCCGTCCCAGACGGCTTTACTATGGCCACTTACTTTGAAAAAGTAACTTGGGAGGGAATGTTCAAACGGTTTAAAGTGAATACCCGTGAAGAAATTGAATCGACCTATCGCGATCGGGTTGAATATGAATTGACAATGATGCAAAAGATGGGCTTTGACGCTTATTTTCTAGTCGTATGGGATTATATTAAATATGCTAGAGATCGTGGGATTCCCGTGGGTCCGGGTCGCGGATCGGCAGCGGGTTCATTAGTTGCTTATGCACTGGAAATCACAAATATTGATCCAGTTCATCATGGATTATTGTTTGAACGTTTTTTGAATCCAGAACGTAAATCAATGCCGGACGTTGATACTGATTTTTGTATCGATCGTCGTCAAGAAGTGATTGATTATGTAACTGAAAAATACGGCAAAGAACGCGTTGCTCAAATTGTTACTTACAACCGCATGGCCTCAAAAGCCGCCATTAAAGACGTGGCTAGGGTATTGAATGTGCCCTATTCTGAATCTGACAAAATGACCAAAATGATCCCCGTCATGCGGGGGAAACCGACTAAACTCCCCGTCATGATTTCGGATAAAACCCCAGCTAAAGAATTCAAAGACAAATATGATAGCGGCGATCGGATTCCGGGTTGTGAGATTACCTATAAGGATTGGATTGATACCGCTATCCGAATTGAAGGAACAAACAAAAGCGTCGGGATTCATGCAGCAGGCGTAGTGATTGCGGCAGATCCATTGGATGAAATTGTGCCATTGCAGCGAAATGCAGATGGTGCCGTGTTTACTCAATATTATATGGAAGATATTGAAGCACTGGGCTTGCTGAAAATGGACTTCTTGGGATTGAAGAATCTCACCATGATTCAAAAAACAGTGGATTTGGTGAAGACTTACCGATCGGAAGAGATTGATCTAGACAATCTATCCTTAGAAGATCCAGAAGTTTATAAACTCTTAGGACGAGGCAATCTTGAAGGTATTTTTCAATTAGAATCATCGGGAATGCGACAAATTGTAAAAGAACTAAAGCCTGAAGGAATTGATGATATTTCGTCAGTACTAGCGCTTTACCGTCCCGGACCACTGGATGCTGGACTCATTCCCAAATTCATCAATCGAAAACATGGTCGTGAACGAATTGAGTATGAACATGAATTACTGAAACCCATTCTCCATGAAACTTACGGGATCATGGTCTATCAAGAACAGATCATGCGGATTGCTCAAGATTTAGGCGGTTATAGTCTGGGGCAAGCAGATCTATTGCGGCGGGCGATGGGGAAAAAGAAGAAAGCGGAAATGGAAAAACATCAAACCATTTTTATTGAAGGAGCGCAGAAAAATGGCGTACCTGAAAAAGTTGCATCCGGATTGTTTGATCAGATGGTTATGTTTGCTGAATATTGCTTCAACAAATCTCATTCCATGGCTTACGGATATGTCACCTACCAAACAGCTTACCTAAAAGCGCATTATCCCGTTGAATATATGGCCGCATTGCTGTCTTCTAATAGCGGCGATCAAGAAAAGGTTCAACGCTATATTGCCTCTGCCTTGTCCATGGGCATTGAAGTACTACCGCCAAACATCAACCGATCGGACTTAGATTTCACGCCCTCTGATAACAACATTTTGTTTGGACTAACAGGCGTTCGTAATGTGGGACTTGGCCCGGTAACGGCAATTTTGAATGCACGAGAATTGGGAGGTGACTTTAAATCTTTGGCGGACCTGTGCGATCGGATTGATTCAAAAATGGTGAACAAACGCGCCTTAGAAGCCTTAATTTATTGCGGATCATTTGACACCATTGAAATCAATCGTCAGCAATTAATCAATGATCTTGAACTAGTCGTTGATTGGGCGCAATCTCGTGAAAAAGATCGCATCAGCGGCCAAACAAATCTACTAGATTTACTATCCGGTAGTGCCACAACAACCGCCATGCCAGCCTTTGACCTTGCGCCAAAAGCACCCAAAACCGACGACTATGCCAAACCAGAGCGGCTCCGACTCGAAAAAGAAATCCTTGGATTCTACATTTCAGATCATCCCCTCAAAGCACTCCAGCAGCCCTCTAAAATTTTGGCCCCGATCGACCTGTCAAGTCTCAAGGAAATTCAAGAAAAAACCAATGTCAGCGCCATCATCATGATTACAACGGTGAAGCCTGTCACCACAAAGAAAGGTGATGCCATGTGTATCATCCAAATGGAAGATCTAACCGGGCAATCTGAAGCTGTGGTATTCCCGAAGTCCTTTGTGAAAGTTGGGTATTTAATGAAACCCGATGCGCGGCTGATGGTGTGGGGAACAGTCGATCGGAAAGATGATCAAACTCAATTTATTATTGATGATGCCCAATCCATTGAAACCGTAAAAATGGTAATGGTTGAACTGGACATTAAAATGGCCTGCGACATCCAGAGACAAAATAAAATTCGTGAAATACTGCGATCGCAAAACGGCGACGATCGCAGCGGTAAAGTTCCTGTCGTCGCGATTGTATCTGCTCAGCAGCGCCAACAGTTTGTTCGATTTGGGGCACAATTCCGAGTCAAAGACGATGTTAGTACGGTCGAAGCATTAATCGAAGCAGGATTTATCGCCCGGACAACAGCGCTGGTTGAGTAATCAGACTTGACGCTTATTCTCAATAATTCGTATCTACTTGCAAATCGTTCCATCAATCGCTAAGCTTATTGAGAACGGGCTAACAGCTCCAACCCTTTGCCAAGCATTCATATGGCTACCTCTTCTTACAACCCCAATGCACTCAGAGCCGAACTCAATGGAAAGGGTGGACGGCTCACTCCTCAGCGTGAAAAAATTCTGACATTTTTCCAAGAGTTACCGGGCGGCGAGCATCTCAGTGCAGAAGCGCTCCACACCATGCTCCATGAACAAGAGATAAATGTGAGCATCTCCACGGTGTACCGAACTTTGAAGTTAATGACGCAGATGGGAATTTTGCGCGAGCTAGACCTAGGCGATGACTATAAATATTACGAACTCAATGGCCCTCGTACCACCCATCATCATCATTTGATCTGTACTAAGTGTGGCACGGTGATTGAATTTAAGCATGACTCGATTCTGACGATCGGCACCAAAATAACAGATAAAGAAGGGTTTCAACTTCTCGACTGCCAGCTATCGGTTCATGGCGTTTGTGCCCCTTGTCAACGCTCCATCACGTCCTAGTCCGAATTCATGGTGCAACAGTCTCCACACCTACCGTCCTACCCACAACACACCCAATAACACGCCGATCGCCGCAATCGCAGCCCACAGAATTGATCGATCGTCACCCATATTGACCTGAGTTGGATCCGTCGGTTCAGGAATCACATATCCCGTGGGCGGCTTTAGCTTTGGCGGACGGGGTGATGTGAGATTTACAACAGGTCTCCCCCAATCCCGATCGCCATCATTTGGTTCAATCTCCGTGAGGTCGGGAATCTCCGTTAAGCATTCAGGGTTCATCCTCAGTTTGGGCGCTTCTAAAATGTAGAGTAACCGCTTCGATTGTTTTCGGGTCTCTAAATCTGGATGGCTACCAATAGCCCGACAAAGATCCAATGCCCGAGTCCGATCGCCCACCGCTTCATAGGCGGTCACTAACCAAATTTGAAGTTCCCCGTGAAGAGCGGTCCCGACAGATACAATCGCTTTACCTTGTTCAAAGCATTGAATTGCATTCTGATATTGACCATATTCAAATGCCCGTTGACCCCGAGAAAGAAGCAATTGAGAATTCATATCATCAGACATAACGGATGAAACTTAGCCTAAAAACTAAAACACTCCCCCTATTATTCCAAAACTAGATTCAGAGAGCAATCACTTCCACAGCGGCATAGACGATTTGAGGGCTTAGGTTGAACGCTTGCTTTAAGCCAATCATGAAGGGCGATCGGGTCTTAGAATGGTAAGGAACCCACTCAAAGCCTTAACCATGACCAATGCCATCACCGCTCCAAAAATCCGTAACGCAATTATTGCCTTAGTTGCCATTGCCCTCTCGACTTTGATTGCCCTAGGAATCCGATCGCCCGCAAGAGCCAATGCTTTAGATGCTATGGCCAAAACCGCTACACCCTATGAAATTGCACTCACTAACGAAAAGCCGACGCTAGTTGAGTTCTATGCAAATTGGTGCAGCGCCTGTAAATCTATGGCTCCCGAACTACAAGCGCTGAAGGCTGAATATACCGATCGGGTTAATTTTGTTATGTTGAATGTGGACAATGACAAATGGTTGCCCGAAGTAACCCATTACAAAGTCGATGGTATTCCACACTTTTTGTATTTAAATGTAGCCTCTGAAGTTCAAGGCAGTGCAATCGGGGAACAGCCCAAACTAATCGTCTCCGAAAATCTTCAAGCCCTAATAGACAACATTGAACTCCCCCACGCCCAAACCATTCCCGGACAAACCAGCGACTATCAACCGCCCACCGCAGCAGCCACACCCAACCGTGACGATCCTCGAAGCCATGGCGCACAAGTCAAGGCGTAACTATTGGTGAGACCCTGATTTTTGCCCCCAAACCCCCAATTCTGGGTAGGGGTGATTCTCTAAAGAAAAGAAAGTAGATTTGGTAGGTTGTGTCCAAATAATCGGGTTGCACGGGTTATGGAAGAATGACTAGCATTCCGAA
>JAYUEW010000016.1:0-4040 GCA_043739045.1 Synechococcales cyanobacterium | reverse complement strand
CACAATTACCGCCTATCAACGCGGCACGGTCAGCCTCGATCGGATTGAAGCCATTCTATCCGTTGAACCCAAAATCAAAGATGCTGATGATGCCGTTGTGGTGTCTCCTGAACAAATCAAAGGTGAACTTCGCGCTCAAAATCTCACCTATTATCATTCTGGGACTACAACCGAAACCCCGCCTGCCTTGAAAGATGTTACCTTTACAATCTCACCAGGTGAAACGGTTGCGATCGTGGGTGAAGTGGGTTCGGGCAAATCGACATTGGCCAATAGCATTCCGCGTTTGTTAGATATTGCTCCCGGTCAATTGTTTTTAGATGGCATTGATTTGACCCGGATTCGATTACAAGATTTGCGGGGTGCGATCGCTTACGTTCCGCAAGAGAGCTTTTTGTTTAGTACTTCAATTCGAGCCAACATTGCCTACGGAATGCCAACCGCGACTCAAACTCAAATTGAACTGGCAGCCAAAGAAGCTCAAATCCATCCTGAAATTTTGAATTTTCCGCAGCATTACGATACGTTGGTAGGAGAACGAGGAATTACGCTTTCCGGTGGCCAACGTCAGCGCACCGCCTTGGCTCGGGCATTGTTGGTCGAAAGTCAAATTTTGATTTTAGACGATGCACTTTCCAGTGTAGACAATCAAACAGCAACACAGATTTTAAATAATTTATCCGAAGGCACCGATCGTAAAACAGTAATATTTATCTCCCACCAACTCTCTGCCGCCGCAATGGCCGATCGTATTTTTGTGATGAGCCAGGGCAGCATTGTACAATCGGGTTCCCATAGTGAACTATTGAATCAATCGGGTATTTATCGAGATCTTTGGAAACAGCAAGAACTAGTCGCTGCAATAGAAGCCTAACTATAATCCACCCACTCGGACAACTTTATGCTACCCACCGACCTTTTAATGAATCGTGTGAATGGTGAAACAGTTGTGCCTAAGCGAGTGGAATTAGATGAGGCTATGGTGACGATCGCATCTGAATTAATTAATATCTTCACCCTTTCCAAAGGCAGTACCCGCGCTGAATTAAATCGTCATTTACTAGAACTCGAAGGCGAGGAAACAGACTATCGATTTAAACGTGGATTAGCGCATTTACTATCGAGTTCATTTAGTGAATTTGAAACCATATCGCCACTTGAACCACCGATGCTGCGAGAACGAGTCTTTGCTGCATCAGCCTTGGTGGTAGCTAGTTCTCAAAGTACGATCGACACCCTAAAAATGGTCGCCGACCAACTTACTCAAGAACTCGAAAAAGAAGTTCTCCCCGAACAGATCAAACAGGGGCTTTACGCTGATTTGCCGGACAACCAAATTCTAACTGAATTCAAAGCGCCGACTCCCGAAGCCTTACTCCACCGATACAATCTTTCTCAAGTTCAAGGTATTTTTTACAGGGCTAGCCATGTCCGCATTGACGCACACCGCAATGATCCAGGTGAATATAAATTGCTTTTCCGCTATACCAAACTCTTTCAATTAATGACCTATATTGAAGGTGATGCGGACCATGGATTTACATTAACGATGGATGGTCCCACTAGCTTATTCAATGATTCAACTCGATATGGTTTAGCGTTGGCCAAAATGCTTCCAGCACTCTTACATGTCACGAAATGGACTCTCACAGCAGATTTACAAATGAAAGATGTATATTCTGGTGAGATTCGTAAAACACGATTTGCAATAGATTCTGATTGTGGTTTGGTGAGCCATTATCCGCCAGGAAAAACCTATGACAGTATGTTAGAAGAAGGATTTGTCGATCGGTGGAATAAAACCAAAACTGAATGGAAATTAGAACGAGAAGTAGATTTGGTCCCGATTCCTGGAAGTGTAATGATTCCTGATTTTCGATTGGTTCATCCTGATGGGCGAACATTTCTATTCGAGATTGTGGGCTATTGGCGACCGGAGTATTTGCGTAAGAAGTTTTATCAAGTCAAAATGGCCGATCGCACAGATTTGATTTTGGCAGTATCAGAGCGATTGAATTTAGAAAAAGCAGGCGTGAAGATACAGGACATTCCCGATCGGGTGATTTGGTTTAAAGATAAACTTCTCCCCAAGTCAGTATTAGCACTTTTAGATTGAGAATAGTCCTGCATATCTTCTAGCCTTTCAAATACAAATCACACCACCGCACCATTTCCCAGAGTGCATGGCCCACTGCTTCCCGCGATCGGTAGCCATGGTCTTCTAGTGGCAACGAAACATAGCGAACCTGTGCGCCCAATCCTTTTAATGCCTCAAACAATCGCTCAGTTTGAACTGGATAGGTTCCAGGATTACTATCGCCTGCGCCATGAATGAGTAATAATGGTGATTTAATTTTCGCAGAATGGGTAAATGGTGACATATGAATATAAGTTTCCGTTGCTTCCCAGAAATCCCGCTGTTCGCCTTGGAATCCAAAGGGCGTGAGGGTTCGGTTGTAGGCTCCGCTGCGGGCAATGCCGAGTTTGAATAAATCCGTATGGGCCAAAAGATTTGCTGTGGTAAATGCTCCGTAGGAATGACCACCAATGCCAATCCGATCGCGAGATGCAACACCACGAAGCACAACATAATCAATGGCAGCATTCGCACTAGAAATCAATTGTTCAACATAAGAATCATTTGGTTCGGCATCGCCTTCACCCACAATCGGCATACTAGGATTATCTAAAACAGCATAGCCCTGCGTGAGTAAAAACAATACTGAAGTAAAGTGTGGACGGCTAAAACTATGATGAGAACTAGTAATTTGTCCAGCTAGCTTTGCATCTTTGAATTCTTCAGGATAGACCCAAAAAATAATCGGCAATGGTCCATCCCGATCGGCGACATACCCGAATGGTAGATACAACTGTGCTGAAAGATTCACTCCATCCGATCGTTCATAGGTAACGAGTTCTTTTTGAATTCCGGAGAATTGTGGAGCGGGATCCCCGTAATGGGTAATCTGCGTCAGAGTTTGGTCATTGAGCCAAAAATAATTGCTTGGTTCTGTTTTGGATTGACGACTCAAAATTAGCTGAGAAGCATCTGGCGTAAGAATTCTCGAGATCCCAGAATAGTAAGGATCTTGGCATTCCCAAATCCGACGTGCTTTTTGATTTTCGGCCAAATCTTGACTATCTCGAATATCTAGAAACGGATGAACACCTGCATCAGATGCGCCTTTTCCAGCATAGTAAATGCCACTATTATCAGGCGTGAAATGTAATAGTTGCCAATGATAGGGACCAGGAGTTAAACAAGGACCGCCGGGATCATTGTAATGATCTTCAAGACTACGATCGAAAATCAATTTAGGCTTATTAGTCGGCTCACTCGGATTGATTTGCCATACTAATTTCCGCCGATCGTCATACCAACGTTCGGTCACAAGTGCGAGATTTTCATTTCCCCAACGCACCTGACGGAACCGGAATTCAGATTCCCAAAGTTTTGTCGGTTCGGTATTAAATGGAGCCGATAAACAGGAAAGCCGATCGCGCAAAGTGGCTTGTTCTTTCGGATCGCCATTATCTAGGGCTTCAACCCAATACAATGTGGCAGGCTGATCTGCACGCCAGGAGATACTGCGTCGTCCGACCCGTACAGAATCAAATTTTGTTGAAAGCCGATCGATTAAAGGAACTTCTGCAACGGTATAAACGGGATCTCCAGCGATCGTAATCACTTGAATCAATCGAGGAAAATATCCGGAAGGCAATTGATAGGAATAGGGTTTTTGAACCGTAGTGAGCAGAATATATTGGTTATCTGGTGAGGGAATAGCTTCATCAATGATTGCTGCATTCCAAATACATTTACGCATTCCTAATCTAGAATCATCTAATTCAATGATTTCTAAGACCGATCGGGTATAGTAATCAAACAGATTTTCATCGTGAGAATTCTTGAGAAGATGAGTATAGGTTCGGCTTGGGGTCTTGGTTCCAAGGTTTTCTTGAACGATCGGTCCGATCGGAATGTGGGGGGCGATCGGGGCTGAGAGTTGGGTTTCATCAATCATCTTGCAAAGCAGACG
>JAYUEW010000015.1:0-5771 GCA_043739045.1 Synechococcales cyanobacterium | reverse complement strand
TTCGGAATGCTAGTCATTCTTCCATAACCCGTGCAACCCGATTATTTGGACACAACCTACCAAATCTACTTTCTTTTCTTTAGAGAATCACCCCTACCTAGAAGGGGGAGGCTTTAGACCCATTTTTTCGGTAATGCCTTTAAGGTATAAACCTGTGTACTATTGCCGTGAAGATTACCCGTAACCATTTTTGACATTTCTCCCACATTAAATAGAATTTCAGCGGGTTCACCAGGATTCGGGACAACCCCAGAGCCAGCGGACTCAATAACCGACTTATTCTGTAACAGTTGAGCGTTAGTTGAAGACACTGGACCTCGAAAAATGAAGCTTCCCATTCATAAAAGTGCAAGAATGCTCCCGATAATTGCCATTCGGGGAGAAACCCGATTCAATGACAGCGATCGGCTTGCTTTCCCAGATTGAAGCGTGGTGACAGAACGAGATAACCCAATCCAATCACTTCCATCTGAATTAACGCTAGTACCCTGACTCGAATCCAGGTGATTTGTCAATATAATATCGTTTCCGGCCTTTGGATCCATCAGCATCTGAGTAACAGGAGCTTGGTCGCCCAGAATCGGCAGTAAATCCAGCCAAATTTGATGGGCTGTAGAATAGCGATCGCCGGGATGTAGGAACAACATCTTTCGTATAATTTCAGCCAACAGCCCACTAATATTGGTGTGAGCTTCCCACTCCCATTCAAATGTCTGACTATTCAGCAATACACTCGGCTCGCGCCCGGTCAACAGAACTAAACAAGTCGCCGCCAATGAATAAAGATCGCTGTGGGGTTTTACATTTCCCGTTTGAAGTTGTTCTGGGGGTGCATAACCAATTTTGCCTGCCCGTGTCATTGATGACACTAACACCAACCCACTGGTCGCTTCTTTCACAGCACCAAAATCAATTAAAACTGGAAGCCCTTGCGGGGAAGCATTGTCGGAACCAATCCCAGTGACATGGGGAGACAGAATGATATTGTCTGGGGCAATGTCCCGATGGACGATATTACGATCGTGAAGATAACTCAACACGGGTAAAAAATTCGCCAAAAGATGAAGCACTTCCGTTTCAGAAAACTGTTTATCCTCTTTCTTTCGTTGGCTTAAAATCGATCGGTAAGTATCGCCTTTAACATAGTCTTGAACCAAAAATAAACGGTCATTCTCCTCAAATGCTGCCCAAAATCTTAGGATTTGGGGATGCTAAATTTGATGCAAAATGCTGGCTTCACGATGAAACAGATCCTTGGCTTTGCTAATCAGCGATTCATCTTGATAGGAGACAAAAAACTCCTTGATTACGCAAGACTCCTGAAATCGCTCTTGGTCTGATGCGAGATAGGTTCGGGCAAACCCACCCTGCCCCAAGACCTGATGAATCAAGTAGCGTTATCGCAGCAGCATGGTGTTTGGAAGAGAAGAAGCCATCACAGGAGCCAAGGTTTAGGTAATATCAAGAATAGATGGAAACACTCATGGAGCATTCATCCTCTTTTTGTAACTTAGTATTAAGCGAAGCTTCCATGAGTCATGCCCCCCTATTGCTTGACTCGATCGAGAAGTTACGCGAAACTGAAATAACCGAAATAGATGGTCTTAGGGTTCATGATGGAAACTCTCGAGTTTGTGATCTATCCTGATGGTCGAGTTCAAGAGAAAGTGACCGGAATCGTTGGACACTCTTGTGCGGAAGTAACTGCCGCGATCGAAGCTAAGCTCGGCTTAGTCCTTAAGCAAGAAAATACATCCGAATATTTCGCTCAGCATCAAGCTTTGGAAACTTTTGTTACTAATAACGCTCAGGATCCATCCATGAGCAACTGGTAGCTTGAGTTTTTGCGTTAATATAATCATCTGTATGTCCACCCTTCACAAACACGCCGTTATGTCGCATTTTAGCCAAATTAAAACGCAGCTTTGTAATCTTCCGACGTTGAAAGAAACACTTTCAGACTTGGGAATGGATTACAAAGAGGGTCCATGCGCCGTTCGTGGATATAAAGGCATGACTCAGACTGCGGAACTTGTCATAGAACAGGAAAATGGTTATGACATTGGGTTTGTCTGGAATGGGGTGTCTCATGAAATGGTCACTGACCTCCAGTTCTGGAACCAAGCTAGTTCTGTCGATCGGTTCCTGAAGCAGATCACTCAGCGCTACGCCTACAATATTATCCTTCAAGAGACCTCGCAGCAGGGCTTTAATGTGGCTGAACAGCAGCGATCGGAAGATGGCACTATTCGCCTTGTGCTTCAACGTTGGAGTGCTTAGTTTAGGACTGTGGTTAATTTAGGGGCGTAGAGCTGATGTCTGAATTCTCTGCACAGATTTCGTTTAACGAAATTAATGATTTTCCTGAACGATCGGGTCTAGAGCCGGAACTGGGGTTTCAAGGTGGAGATTCGGATGGACGATCGGGGTACGAACCAGAATTAGGAGGCCTATTAGCTCAGCGTGGAGTTTACGTTGATGAGGGAACATGTATTGGGTGTCGATACTGTTCCCATGTGGCTCGAAATACGTTTTATATTGAACCGGACTATGGACGATCGCGGGTGATTCGGCAAGATGGAGATTCGGAAGATCTAATTCAAGAAGCGATAGAAACTTGCCCAGTCAATTGTATCCACTGGGTTGAATACGAAGCTCTAAAATTGTTAGAAGATGAACGTCAATACCAGACATTGCAGCCAGTCGGAATGCCCTGTGACCCGTCCCTACAAGTTGTCGGTGCGCGGAATGCGAAGCTCAAACAAAACAAAAAATTACAGCGATAAATACGTTAGAGATCTAGAATAATTCACGTTCTGAAGGATCTTCACTTTCAACCAAAAGATCCTCCAAATATTGTGGAGCCGCATCGAATTCAGGGAAAGATTCCTGGGTTGCGATCGTGGTTTGAGTGACAAACGGCAAATGCGCGCCACTTAATCCACGTCTGATTCGCTCAGGAGATTCATTAAACAGAACGAACAAGGGATAAATTTTATCTGCGCCCTCATTAAGCACGTGCTGATAGCGCAATGGAAAAATCCATTCGTAATCTTTCGCGAGTAGAACCTGCGTTTGTCGCCAACGGCCCAAGAGATCTGAAAGATCTTCGTCGGGACGATGAATAAAAACAAAAATCTCACGCCCGGTTTTAATCTTCCAATCGGGATCGCACATTAGCAACGCCACATCACAGGGAAGTTGTATTGCTTCAGAGACGTTTATTGCACCAGATGGAACCCCAGCCATCGGTTGAGATTTGCGAAGCTTCACAACAGGAAGCGGCATTGTAATCAAACTCTCTTCCGATCGTCGCATACTTGGCATCAGTTCCAAATAGGGACGATGTAGACGAAGCAAGTCAATAGCATCCGAAGTCGAACTATAAATCGACAATAATTCTTCGTAATCTTCTTTCTCAACAGTCATGATTCTGAACGCTAGCCCAATTTCTCGAATACTTTAAACATCGGCAAATACATCGCCAACAAAATCGAACCCACCATTCCCCCCAGCAAGAGAATCATAATCGGCTCCATGATACTCGTCAGCGCTTTCACGGCTTGTTCGACTTCATCTTCATAAAAGTCGGCCACTTTCATTAGCATTTGGTCGAGTTCTCCCGTTTCCTCGCCGATGCTAATCATTTGAATTGCCATGGGTGGGAACACTTGTTCCTTTTGAAGGGCTAGGCTAATCATGCCACCCGTCTGAATCTCTCGCCGTGCTTCGTCCACAGCATTGGAAATCACCACGTTACCCGCCGTATCTCGGACAATTTCAAGACAAGTCAAAATCGGAACCCCCGATCGGGTCAGCGCTCCAAAGGTCCGACAAAATCTCGCCGTTGCGGTCTTCTGGATCAAATCACCAAATAATGGCATTTTCAGAAACATGCGATCCATGGTTTCGCGGCCTACACGGGTACTGTAGTAGCGGTTATAAGCGAAGAAAATCAACGGCACAATAATGATCAAAATGATCACATTTGGACTTGTCAAAAACTTACTGATGTCTACCATTGCTTGAGTAAAGGCAGGTAACTCAGTCCCGATTTCCTTAAAAATTCCAGCAAAAACCGGAATAATGAAAATCGTCATAGCTAGAAATATGATGGTTGCCAAACTTCCAACAACTACCGGGTAGGCCATTGCTGACTTGATCTGGTTTTGGAGTCGAGCAGTGTCTTCTAAAAGTTTGGCAAGCCGATCGAGCACTTCATCCAACACCCCACCGACTTCTCCAGCCTGAATCATACTGACGTAGAGATTGTCAAAAGATTCAGGATGTTTGCGCATTGCATCAGATAGGCTGACCCCCTGTTGAATGTCATTCCCGACAGCAGTTAGAGCGATCTTAAATTTAGGATTTGTGCATTGCTCAGACAACACCCCCAATCCGCGAACCATGGCCACCCCAGCGCTCACTAACACCGCAAACTGCCTGGAAAAGATTGCCTTATCCTTGACCGTAACTTTCACCATGGACGTTTGAATCTTTTTTAGATCAAAACTGACAGCGCCACCACTCTGTTTCAATTCTTGGACGAATAAACCTTGTTCACGAAGACTCGATCGGGCCTCAGAGAGATTAGAGGCGGTAATCTTTTGTTTAACAATAGTTCCTTGCGAATCTCGAACGCGGGCGACAAAGGTTGGCATGGGGTATGGGTTCCGTTACGAGTCAGGATTAATGATAGTTGAGGTGTTCTGAATTGGCGATCGGCACCGTCAGGAGAGGCGTTAAATAAAAGTAACTTATCTAAAATTTGAACAGGTAAGCAGGAAAATCATTATCGCTTAACCGTTGCTGCTGCCCCTCCAATCAATCGCTGCATTTCATCAGGACGTGAGGTTTTGGATGCTGCGGCTTCAAAGGTAATCAAACCCGCCTTGTATTGGTCAGCCAGAACTTTTTCCAACGTCTGCATCCCCAATTTACCTCCCGTTTGAATGGCTGAATAAATCTGAGCCGTTTTTCCTTCTCTGATCAAGTTGGAAATAGCCGGAGTAACAATCATAATTTCCTGCGCCATAATT
The DNA here is from genome assembly GCA_043739045.1 of Synechococcales cyanobacterium. Lineage (GTDB taxonomy): Bacteria > Cyanobacteriota > Cyanobacteriia > Leptolyngbyales > Leptolyngbyaceae > JAAFJU01. The sequence goes on along the minus strand of JAYUEW010000015.1, from coordinate 732 downwards.
CGACCGTATTCGCCCGGTTTGACGTTTTTCTTCTGCACTAGGGTTTGGCTGAAGACCGCAACCAATGAGTTGGAAAGTTGCACCCGGACTTGGGTTTGACGTTCTGCGGGGAATACGTCAATCATCCGATCGACGGTTTGAGATGCAGAACTGGTGTGCAAGGTTCCGAATACTAAGTGTCCTGTTTCGGCAGCACTAATAGCGAGTGAAATCGTTTCCAAATCTCGCATTTCTCCTACCAAAATGATGTCTGGATCTTCCCGGAGAGCCGCTTTAAGTGCATTTTCAAAGCTTTTTGTATCCTCACCGAGTTGGCGCTGGTGAATCAAGCTTTTGACAGGTTCATAAACAAATTCGATCGGATCTTCAACCGTCAAAATATGTTCCGCTCGGGTGCGGTTGATCAAATCGATCATCGCGGCCAAGGTCGTGGTTTTTCCCGATCCCGTTGGTCCTGTCACGAGGATTAACCCACGGGGTTTTTCAGACATTTCACGCACGACATCCGGCAGGCCGAGCTTGTCGAAATTAGGGATTTTTGAACTCAGCGCTCGCAAACACGCTGCATAGGTGCCTCGGTCTTTGTAGACATTGACCCGGAACCGCGCTAAACCTCGCACACCATAGGAACAGTCCAATTCCCAGTTTTGCTCTAGGTTTTTACGCTGAGTGTTGTTCAACATACTGAAGATCAAGCGTTGACATTCTTCCGAACTCAACACATGATCGCCG
>JAYUEW010000014.1:0-18999 GCA_043739045.1 Synechococcales cyanobacterium | reverse complement strand
GTACCGTCTACTAGAAACTCCTTTGATTGCGTTAACTATCTGAGAAATGGATAGCTTGGGAGGATACTCAATCAGACAATCGATATGATCTTCCTCTCCGTTAAATTCTTTCACCTGAAAATCCATCTTTGCAGCTACCTCTCTAAACGAGGTTTCAATCAATGCAAGGCTTTCAGACGTAAATACCTTGCTCCGATCTTTGGTGACGCAGACCAAATGAATCTGTAAGTCAGAAACGCTATGCCTCTCTTTGCGAAAACGGGTTGTCATTTTTTGCAGACCAATATAGAATGCAGTAACAGACCAATCATAACACAAGCAATGAAAGCTAGGTACCAGTCCCGATTCTACCCAACAGACCAACAACAAAAGAGCCTAGCTCAATTGTTTGGATGTGTTCGGGTGGCTTGGAATGATGCCCTAAATTTCTGCAAGAGTTCTGAAAAGTTGCCAGGGTTCAACGCTCTTTCGGCAATGCTTACTCAGTCCAAAAAAACCGATGAGCGACAATGGTTGAGGGATGTGTCGTCTGTTCCTTTGCAGCAATCATTGCGTCAGCTAGACACAGCCTATCGAAACTTTTTCAATTCGCGTAACGGGGAGAGAAAAAGCGGCAAAATGGGTTCACCGCGATTCAAGAAGAAAGCCAATTCTCAGTCGGCGGAGTTCACAAAAGCAGCGTTTTCAATGGGTAGCGGTACCGTCTATTTGGCCAAGATTGGTGATTTAAAGCCAGTATGGTCGCAAGATCTGCCTTCAGAGCCTAGCTCCGTGACGGTAATCAAAGACTGCGCTAATCGCTACTTTCTCAGTTTTGTTGTAGAAGTCGAACCTGTTCAAATCGATGCAAAAAACCAAAGCATCGGGATTGATTTGGGAATTAAAACTTTTGCAATGATGAGTAACGGCGAAAAAGCTGAAGGTCCTGACTACTCAAAGTTAGACCGCAAAGTCCGCAAGCTTCAAAAGCGTCTAGCACGTCAGATCAAAAGATCTAATCGTCGCCATAAAACGCGATTGAGAATTGCCAAAGTCCACAATAAGATCGCTGATACGCGGAAAGACTTCCTACACAAACTATCGACCAAAGTAGTGGCTGAAAACGCAGTCATTGTTTTAGAAGATTTGAACGTGTCAGGCATGGTCAAAAATCGTTGTCTCAGTCGGGTTATCAGCTTGCAGGGCTGGCGTGAATTTCGGGTTCTGTGTGTGAGCAAATCTGAAAAGTATGGGCGTGAATTTGTGGCTATCAATCGGTGGGAGCCGACGAGCCAAGTCTGCTCAGATTGTGGCTTCCGTTGGGGAAAGTTAGATCTCAAAATCCGGTCGGTCAAGTGCCTGAATTGTGGCTCTGAACACGACCGCGATGAGAACGCAGCCAAGAATATCGAGCAAGTCGGGATGGGGAATCGCCACGACTCTAAATGGACGCTGAGGGATTGTAAGACTACTTCGGTAGCGGAACCCTATGAAGCGTCAAGAATCACTGCGGCTTTAGCCCGGTGAGTATTTCAAGCAAGTCTCATTCGGGTACCATAAGATTATTTAAAGGATTACTTAGGATTGGTCGCTCTACATGACCGAGAAAAACTCTAAATTTACCCTTTAATTAGCGGTTTCCTCCTGCCATGCTCCAGCGTCTTAAAAATCGAAAAGTTGCGGCCATCTGGGCGATCGCAGGAATAGCGCCTCTCGCACTCCCTGGGGTTGGGGATGTCCATTTGGCTGGCTTACATCGGTTCTATCTAAAAGAATACGGCTGGGGGATGGTCTACTTATTTTTTGGGCTTTTCACGCCGATTCCTTGGATTGCAGGCGTAATGGAAAGCGTATGGTATTTGATGCAAGATGAGGCGCGGTTCAATCAAAATTTCAATCATGGGATTACTGTTGACTGTATCTCGGTAGACGGTGACGCTACAGATATATCTAACCTAGGGAAAGCCGCTGCACCGACATTGGTTGTCATGAGCGTGAGTCCGGCGGTTAAGACGGCAGAGGCGGTCCGGGAACTCGATCGGTTGCGACAGGAGGGGTTGCTGTCGGAGTATGAATTTGAGCAGAAGCGGCGACAGTTGATCGATCGGCTTCGGTAACGATTCGGATAAACTCTCTGACTAACACCTGCTCGCTGACTCTTGAGCGGCATCGGCTAAGATGACACTAGTATGGATACTCTAAGCAATCTTTAAGCTAGCAACTATGCGTTGGCAACCGTCATTAAAACTTGGATTAGAACTCATAGATTGGCTCAGCCGTGAAGTGCTGAATCAGCTCAAATCGGTGTCAGCGGGCGGTATTTCCGGGCAAGTGCTGAAGGCTAAAGTTTCGGCGGATCCCTACTATCGTTTTCAGTCTGTTAGCGAAATTCAAGCAGCGGCGGCGATCGGAATTGCAATAGATGTGAACACTGCCACCATTGACGATTGGTTGCGGTTGCCGGGTATTTCTATTCATCAAGCCCGATCGCTCTCGACTCTGATTGAATCGGGAGTTCAATTTTACTGTATCGAAGACTTGGCCGCCGTCTTGGGCATTTCCCACCAACGCCTCGCTGTTGTCGAACCGATTTTACAGTTTCAATATTATGACTGGGACAGCATTGGCCGGACCGATCGAATTGATCTCAACAGTGCCGATGTCGATCGTCTTAAAACCCTGCCTAACGTTGGTCCTGTTTTAGCCAGAGCAATTGTCCGTCATCGCACGTCCCACGGTCGTTACGATAGTTTAGTCGATCTTCAAGACCGATTGAATCTACCTCAAGAGACTACTGCGGCGTTGATGCATTACCTGAAATTTTGACGATTAAGTTTTGAAGATAAATGACAGCATTCGTCCCTCGAATTATTCCCAAGTCGAAAATTTCCCGGCGCGGATTTCAAAAGCGGACGTAAAATCAATTCAAGATACGGTTGTGTCCTGAACGAATCGGCATCAGTCGAGAAATCAGCACCACAGCCGATCGTCAACTTGTTAAGTTCTGCCTTCGATCGAGGATTTTCCTGCCATGATGATTGATATTGCCCAAACTCTGCTCCAGAGTCCTATTGATGTGACTCATCTAGCTCACATTCCACACATCGACCTATTCCAAAGCCTCCATACCACCGACACCGAACTCCTCGGCCAAGTCAAAGGCATGATCAAAGAGACCGATTTGGGCGGAGATATATCAAAATCTTGGCAACATTTTGTCAAAACAGGTCAAGTCTGGGCATTTTTGATTGGGGCGATCGTTGGCTATATGGCCAAAGCGTTTACCAGTTACGGTTAATGCCAAGCAAATAAAAGCTCAGCGAATAAAATCTCAGGGAACAGTTTCGGGAACGCATCCTAAAGACCAAATCGTCATCCCTTGCCCCCATTGTTCCCATCACTTAGGCGGGACGATTGACGTGTGATCGCAACCCACGGGATAATCCGTGGCTGTCCTTTCGGCGCGTTTGGCCTGAATGCGTTCCTTACCCGTGCAGCAAAGCTCAACTCCCAATTCTGAAAAATCTGCCATTTGGAGCCAGCGTTTTGAAGGCGCACTCCATCCCGCTATTGTGCTTTTTAATGCCAGTATTTCCTTTGACATTGAACTAATTGAATACGATCTGACGGGATCCCAGGCCCATGCCAAAATGCTCGCCAAACAAGGCATTATCTCTGTTGCCGAGGGCGATCAACTTGTTGCAGGGTTAGAGCAAATCCGTCAGGAATACCGATCGAATCAGTTTCATCCAACGGTGGACGATGAAGATGTTCATTTTGCGGTCGAAAAACGGCTGACGGCAATTGTGGGCGATGTGGGCAAAAAACTTCATACGGCCCGATCGCGCAATGACCAAGTTGGCACCGACACGCGTCTGTATCTACGGGACCAAATCCAACAGATTCGCCAAGCCATCAAAGCCTTCCAATCGGCATTGTTGACCCACGCCGAGCAGCATATTGAAACCCTCATCCCCGGCTATACCCATCTTCAGCGCGCCCAGCCCATCAGCCTTGCCCATCATCTGCTGGCTTATGTCGAAATGACTGAGCGGGATTGGCAGCGGTTGGGTGATGTTTCAAAACGGGTGAATATCTGTCCATTGGGTGCTGGAGCACTAGCCGGGACAACGTTCAACATCGATCGGCATTTCACTGCATCTGAACTGGGCTTTGAATCGGTTTATGCCAATAGTTTGGATGCCGTCAGCGATCGGGATTTCGTGGTGGAATTTATGGCGGCGGCCAGTTTGGTCATGGCCCACCTAAGTCGGTTATCTGAAGAAGTGATTTTTTGGGCAACTCAGGAATTTGGGTTTATTTCTCTGACCGATGCCTGTGCAACGGGATCCAGCATCATGCCCCAAAAGAAAAATCCTGATGTCCCAGAATTAGTGCGCGGCAAAACGGGACGGGTTTTTGGTCATTTGCAGGCGATGTTGACGGTGCTTAAAGGCTTACCGTTGGCTTATAACAAAGATTTTCAGGAAGACAAAGAAGGGCTATTTGATACGGTGAAAACCGTCAAAGCTTGTCTTGAAGCGATGACTATCCTGTTTGACGAAGGGATTGCGTTTAAACCTCAGCGCTTGGCGGATGCCGTGGCCGAAGATTTCTCCAATGCAACCGATGTGGCGGATTACCTGGCGGCTAAGGGAGTTCCGTTCCGGGAAGCCTATGGGTTAGTCGGAAAAGTCGTACGCACTTCTCTGGCGGCGAATAAACTGCTGAAGGATTTGACGCTTTCGGAGTGGCAGGCGCTTCACCCCGCGTTTGAATCGGATATCTACGCAGCTATTGCCCCTCGTCAAGTCGTCGCGGCCCGCGATAGCTTTGGCGGAACCGGGTTTGATCAGGTGCGATCGGCCTTGAGGGTGGCTAAGTCACGGCTTTAAATCGTTTCTCGCTGTGTCTTTTCGGCTTGTGCCCGTTCTACTTCGGCTTGAAGCTGTTCGAGTTCTTCCTCGCTCATTTCTTCAAGCCGTTTCGCCATCACCGCTTCCTCGTAATCCTTGAGCTGCTGTACGTAGCTCATTTTTTGGGTCGCAGCTCGGAAGAGATAGGTGGAAACCCAGCCTAGTAGACCGAGCATGAACACCGCCTGACTCCAGATTCCCGCATTGGCTGAATCCAGACCCGCAAACACAAACAGCAGATACAGCCCGCCGCCCGCCATGAAAACCCCGAAGGTAATGCCGATCGCATCAATCCGTCGCATGTCTATGCCTCAGTTTCCCGACGGTAAGGCCGGAAGTTCAAAAACGGGGCTAACACCAACATTCCTGGGAAAAACAGAAACACCAGGGAGTACATAAACACCCGTTCATAGGAGGAACAGACATACCAGCGCGCCTTCAGATAGAAGTAGACCGCTAAAGGCATGACCAACAAATACGCGCCACCCAAAATCAAATACAGCAGTGCTACGATCATAAAATCTTCTCATCTCTACTCTACTTATTCTACATTACTCCGAATTTTCAGTGAATGAGGCGAGGAGTTGTGTTATAAAAAGTAGTGCAGATAAAACGTTGCGATTTACCATAGTAACGGTAGAATCTGTTGGAGTTGGTTCACATCCTATGGGAACTTAATCACGGGGGCATGGCGGAATGGTAGACGCACCAGACTTAAAATCTGTTGATCGCAAGGTTGTGAGGGTTCAAGTCCCTCTGCCCCCATCTTTGGAATAAACTGTTTGCTACGCAATTGTACCGACCTCTACGTAAATTTCTCTAGACCTTGAATTAATGAATATGCTTATAGATCGGATAGATTTGTAGGCATCCAGTCATAGTTTAGTTCGTCTGCATTGATACCACCAGGGTGCGGGGACATTCCAAGAGTGAAAAAGAGTTTATCGGCCCGTGAGCTTCAAATCGCTCAGCAGACTATTTATCAGTCTTTACTGGAAATTGTGAAGAAGTGGCCGCCTGAAGAGGTGCTGCTTGAGTTTAAACGGTTGTTTTTATACCATGGTGATTCTGTAAATGCGGCGGCGTTGAATGCGCTCTATGAGATTATTTTTCATGATAATGAGGAGGAGTTTCGCAACACCATCAAGCGGGCTTGTTACATTCTTGTGAACAATTGGGACGCAACTCGTCGTCATAAGGCCATTCAGGATTTGATTGCGGCGTTTCAAGATGAGAATTTGCCCCGATCGATCATTTCTCCAACATTGACTCGGCTACGGATTTGGATCCGAAATTTTCAACAGAGTCAGGACTACAGTGATCTGAAGCTTTTTGCCGATCGGTACACTGTAACTGAGTCTGGTGAGACGTTGGATGATGGTCCTTGGGTGCGACGCTATACCTCCTATTTGTTAGTGCCGCAGTATGCTGATATGCGAAATTCCATTGAGCAACGGGAAGCCGCAAGGTCAATGGCTCAACAGTTGCGAGAGAAGTTTAAGTTTGATTTGGCGATGTATGTAGCGAAGTCACAATCTATGTTGCGGAACAATCCGTCTTTGAAGAATCCGACGGCGTTGGGGGATGATACGTTACGCTTGATTAAGACGATTGTGACGAAGCGTGGGACGTATAGTTATAGTAATTTGGCTAATATTTTTCTCAATCAAATCCAATCCCTGACCTATGGTGAGTTTAAGCGTAGTTTGCAAAAGTATTTAGGGTTTTCGGTGGAAGCGTCAAACCTTTCTCGGGTGCTTCAAACTCGGATGGCTGATAAGTTGAGTAATTTATATGAGGATCATCATGATGATGTGGTCACTCCTGCTCTGATTTTGCGGACGAGTAATCGAATGATTGAGTTCCTGACGATGGAAAACAAGAATGAACCATCATCCTTATTTGTATTGTTGTTATCCCAAGGCAATCCGATGACGTTGGTGGTGACATTGTTGAAGTTGATGCTGGTGTCCAAGAATTCGCGGACTCATTTGGAAGCGCGGATTGCGGGTTTGGTGAGATATTACGAGGAGATACCGGAGCAGGATTGTCGTTGGGTTGTGAATTTTCTGGAGATTTTTAATGTGACGTTTACAATTTATGGGGATAATGTTCAATACAATCTGATCCAAATGAAGAACGATCGCCATGAGTATGATGCGCCGATTCAAGATAGTACGGATGAGGTCGGTCTAGAGTCTTATCGGGTGTTTTCGCAATTGCGGCCATTCCATTTAATTCCTGAAGAAGTGCCTGAGGATGTGCCTGAATTGATTGAGCCTGAAGCATTGGTGTCGTCGGATGACTCTGTGGATCGTGAAGCTTTTTCGTTTTAGTTTTTCTTTTCAATTGCTTGTCGTTGAATTTCTTTGAGAGATTGATTGGTCTGACGGGCGATCGCGACGCAGTCTTCATATTCAGGCTGGATATTGTATACTTTGCCATTCCGTTCAGCGACTTTCAATTTAACGGGCTGGCCCTGAACTTGAATGGTTTCAAATCTACGACTTAATACCGATCGCTCCTGTAGACTTCGCCGAATGCCGATCGTTGTCGTTTCTTCAAACAAAATTTGTTCAAACCGATCGCGTTCTTCCGGCTTGCAAATGACACTGATTAATGTTCCAAGACGGGACTTTTTCATACCGATCGCCGTGGTAAAGACATCTAAGGCTCCGTGATGTAGAAGTTTTTCAGTGGTGTAGGCGATCGTTTGGGGAGAAAGATCATCGATTTGGGTTTCTAAATGAGCAACGGTTTCGAGATGTTCAGAGTTGTGGTGATGATGTGCGTCTTCGTGGGAATGTTCTGTATGGCTATGATGATTGTGGGTATGGCTGTGGGGTTGAATGGCGGATTTTGCATGGGTGTGTGTACCACGAGATTCACCAATCCAGAGGCGTAAGATGTTGGGAATAGGGAGTTCTTGAGTGCCTGCGCCGAGGGCGATTTTTTGAATGGTCATTTCGGGGGGATGGCCGAAGTGGTGGGCGAGGGTTGTGACGATCGCGGCTCCAGTGGGGGTGACGAGTTCACGATCGATGCTGTTATAAAAAACTGGAACGTTTGCTTTTTCAAATAGTTTTAATACGGCTGGAACCGGGACTGGAAGCCGACCATGAGCAGCCCAAATGGTCCCGCCGCCAGTGGGGAGTGCGGAACAATAGAACTGCTCAATTTTCAGCCAATCCATTCCTAAACAGGTGCCGACAATATCTACGATCGCATCCACTGCGCCAACTTCATGGAAAAAGACTTGTTCTGGCGGAATGCCATGGACGGCTCCTTCGGCGATCGCAAGGTTCCGGAAGATTGCTAAACTCGATTTCTCAGCGCGATCGGGTAAGGTTGCGCTAGTGATCATTTTTTCAATTTCGGGCAATGTTCGGGTATGGATATGGTCGTGGGTATGATCGGGTTGATTCGTTAGGGTGACGATCGCTTTTGTGGCTTGTTGACCATTGTGAGTCATTTGTTTTGAGCTGAGTTTGTATTCTTGAGTGATGCCAAGCCGATCGAGATGTTGGGTTAAATATTCAATGGATACGCCTGCATCTATTAAGGCACCTAAACACATATCGCCGGAAACACCTGTGGGACAATCAAAATAAGCAACTTTCATGTTTTTCGTGAATGCGATTGTGAGATCTAAGTTTAAATCAAAACTCACTTCTTTTAGACAGGGCTAGAAGGGGATATGATAATCTACGGAGATTGCCTGGAAAGGCAAAGAAGGGAATAATTTGCTCACAAAAACTAAGCTAAGACTTAACATGCATCTAGGAGTCCGGGTAAGCCATCCACCTAAGCGATAAACAGACCCTTGACCCCACGATTTTGCAGGTCCATCAGTACGGTTGGCCAAAATTTAGAAGACCCTTCATTTTGGGCGATCGGATCTTTTGATACCCTGAAAAAGATGTTCAAACCTCCTCTTAATAATTACCGTTCTTGAATCAAACTAATCAATGCATCGGTTGTAATCTTACTACTGAGTTCTGTACCTTCTAATAAACTATCTGCTAGATCGCGTTTTTGTTGATGCAATTGAACAATTTTTTCCTCGATCGTATTCTTTGCCACAATTCGATAAATCGTCACCGGACGCACTTGTCCCATGCGGTGGGCACGATCGGAGGCTTGGTCTTCCACTGCCGGATTCCACCAAGGATCCATATGAATCACGTAGTCTGCTGCTGTCAGATTCAGCCCAGTACCTCCTGCTTTCAAACTGATTAGAAATACATCGCCAACGCCAGACTGAAATGCATCAACTCGCTTTTTACGTTCTTTCATGGGTGTGCTGCCATCGAGATATTGATAGGAAATATTGTTTTCTTCTAAATAGGCTCTAATGAATGCTAAATGGTCTACAAATTGACTAAATACTAATGCTTTGTGATTGTTCTCTAAAAGCTCCGTGAGAACTTCTCCAAACATTTGAAGCTTGGCACTGGGGAGTGCGATTTCGGGCTTAACTAATTGCGTATTGCAGCAGGCACGTCGCATTCGCATGATTTCAACTAGGACTTGCAAATGCTTTTGTCCCGCCATGGCATCACTATTTTCAAGTTTAGCAATCGCTTCTCGTCTAAGTGCTTCATAAAACACCATTTCGGGTTGGCTGAGTTCTACTTCTAATGTGATTTCTGTGCGGGAGGGCAGTTCAGTTAGAACTTGGTTTTTAGTACGACGTAGAATGAAGGGCTGGATTAGTTTACGCAGACGATCGCGCACCTGTTTGTCTTGCCCCCGCTCGATCGCATTCGCATAGGTTTGATTAAAATGATCTAAAGAACCCAGTAAGCCGGGATTGATAAATCTAAATAAGTTCCATAGTTCACCCAAATGATTTTCAATGGGCGTTCCGGTTGTCAGCAATTTGAAATCCGCTTGTAGATTCATCGCTGCCTGCGATCGTTTAGTGGCAAAGTTTTTAATCGATTGCGCTTCATCCAGAACAACCATTTGCCAATGCACTTTCGCTAACATATCTGCGACTTCTTCTTGTTGGAGCAATCCATAACTGCATACCACCAAATCAAAGGGCTTCAATTCATCGAGAACAGTCTGCCGTTTTCCAGCACCAAATTGAATCGTATTTAGCGTCGGGGCAAAGCGTTGAGCTTCACTCATCCAGTTCATACAAACAGATGTGGGGGCGATCGCGAGAATCGGTCCATCGGGTGCGCGTTGCAGCATGACGGCTAAGGTTTGCAACGTCTTGCCCAATCCCATATCATCGGCCAAACATGCCCCTACGCCCCATTTAGACAGTCGAGACATCCAAGTAAACCCTTCCACTTGGTAATCGCGTAATTCAGCTTGTAAGGTTGATGGTAATTTTGGCTCGTAGGTTCGCAAAGATTGAATGGTGGCCATTTGTTCTTTCCAAGCTTTGTCCGCTTCCACGCTTCCCATGCCCTCAATCCAATCTTCCATTGCAAGAGCGGCGAGCTTATTAAATCGAATTCCTTTTGCATGGCTTTCAGAATAGGCCCGCATTTCTTCTAGGCGACGGCGGAATTCTTGGGTTAATGCTAAGAATTGACCCTCACCCAAAGAAACAAACCGTCCAGTCGATTGGTCCAACAATTTCAATAGCGCTTGCATTTCAATGACGCTGCCGTCCGGAAGTCGCAATTCACCATTCAGATTAAACCATTCATTTTGAGTTTTGAGTTTGATATGAAAATTGTTTTGATCAACTGTTTGCTTGACCCGCATTTTCTCGCCTTGAGGCCATTCCAAAATCACCCGATCGCCCAATGCCTGCAATTCCAACAGCAGTTCTAGCGAGGCTTCTGGGGTATCAATGACCCATTCTCCATCAGACTCTTCCCAGCCGAGAAGTGCCGGACATTCCTTCACAACGTCCTTTGCTAGCTTCTTTTCTTCTTTGAGTTTACGAGTTGTTTGTAGGCGTTTTCCACCCACTTCTGCAATCACGTTTTCACCGCCGCTGCCGGGACGATAGTAGGTGCCGCCCTGGCCGAAGGGTGACGATAATATTGTCATTCGTAATCCGGGACCAGAGGGTAGGAGATGGACATGAGGAGTCATTAATGCCACCACTTCTTCCGCATCTGAAATATCCCCGCCAATGTCTGAATGCACCGTGACTAAGCCGGATACCCCCCCGATCGCAGCTAATACTTTATCTTTGGCTGATTCTGGTACTTCTAAGCGATTTTTGCTGCCGAGTAATTCACTAATGCGCCGATGTTCGGGAGTGATTTCAATAACTTTGATGCGGGTGGGGGTTTCTTTGCTGAGAACAACTTCAACACCATCGGGCAATTGGGGTTCAAATTGTAATACTAGTTTTGCACCCTTTTTCTTAATCACCCGCAATTCAGGCGATCCCTTGACCAATTCAACCGGAATTCCAGGTGAACTTTCCCAATATACCGATGGATGGCCCACTAATGAGATGAAAACCCGATCGTCAAAACAATAGTCCACTTTGCCATAGTAGTTATAACGATTTTGGGCATAGCTGGTTGTGATGTGAGCGCATACTTGCAAATCGTGAGTCGTTAAATAGGGAAATTCAACAGGGGCGGCTTGCAAACGTTTTAAGGCGATCGGACGACCTTTATTCCAAACCCCTTTTGCATTCTGGGATTGTTCACGGGGTTGCAGCGAACTACTTTCTAAACTTGTCAAAGTCCAAATTAATCGTGTAGTTTGATTTTTAGAGCCTGTGGTCACAGCGGGTTGGGTAAGATTTGCTAAGGCATTCAGGCAGAGTTCCCAGGCTTCTTGAGCATCGAGAATAGGCGCTATTGGCTGAAATCTTGTCCCCTCTCGTAAAATATCTGCGACCTGAGACCAATCCCGCGTTGAATCTAATTTGGCTAGGAGTTCTGCCGTTTCCATCGCAAACCATAAGTATCCGGTACTTCGAGTTCGCGAAATAAAGTCTTGAAGCGGGGTAACAAGACGCGATCGGGCCGCATCGACATCCGCCCAATACATACACAATGATGGAATTAGAACATCCCAAGGGGTATCTGGATATTCTAAATCTGCGGCAAACAAAATTGTTTTTTTAGCTAATGAACCTTGTTGGAATTGTAAAAATGCTTCTAGAATTCCATAGGTATTTGCAAAAATTCCTTTTTGTTTACGACCCATACCACAGTAGTCCAGCGCTTCTTGAAATGACTCGTGGGAGCCTTCTTGAAGCAATGCAAGAATGAACAATACTCCCATTTCATCATCAAAGAAAATCTTACGTTTGTTGGCAATCTTTCGATGCATTACTAAACAAGCCCGATAGTGAATTAATGCTGGAACTAGCTGTCCTTGTAGAAAATTAATTGCGGCTTGTAAAGGATAGCCATTGTGTTCAGGTGGTACTTCAAAATCAGCCATAGTCGTTATGACTTCTTCAATTTCACCACAGGACAGCATTAGCCGACAATATAACAATCGTTTCCAATCTGGAACCTCAGGCTTTAGACAATCTTGGCGCAATAACTCGATCGCGTCTTCCGCTTCAATCAAATCTTGCATTGAATTTTCCAATACCGCCTTCAATACCCGATCGTACCAATCCGGCGACAAACCCCTCATCCACTCTGCATCACAAGGATTATTCGCAAATCCTGCGACACAAATAGAAGGCGTTAGAACTTGTCTAACTGAACTGTAGGCATAGTATTCATCAAATAACTTATCTAAAGCCAAAACCGGATCTTGACGATATAAAACAATCCGAACTTCCCGTAAAAAACGCCCTTCACTATTAAAATATCGAGTTCCACCACTAAATCTTGTTGTGACGGGTAAGTAGTGGTACATCGCTTCTACCATCGCCGCAAAGTGCTTTTCAACAACGGCATCCCGTGTGGCAATTTCTCGAATTAAATGAGGACACTGTACGCCCATCATTGTTGTTTCTAATAGCTCTTTGTGAATAAGAGACAGCAGCATTTGGTCATTAAATGACTTGGAGGAAAATGGCCTGCCTGATGTGTCTCGAATGCCTATGCGCTCAGCACAGGATAGTAACGTCGCACGAGGTACTGGTTCACAAATGACTGATGCAAGCTGAATTAGATTCCGCGCCCGATCGTCCAATCCTTGATACAACTCAAGCAGTACTTCACGACGTTCTGCAATTGATTCAGGAGAAGCTACCATGGGAGAAAACTAATCATGTGAAAAGAGTTCTAGAATCATAGCCTATCTTCTCCAAACGTGAATCTTTCAGACTATTGATTGTCTTAACGTTACCAAGGCAAGCGCGTTCCATCCCAAGAGAAAAATTCGCCGCTATCTCCCATAGTTAAGCCCGCCATCACTCCAGAAAGTTGTTCTACGCACCGATCGACCGAAAACAATTTCTCCGGGGCAACATTGCGCTGAAACGGCTGAGAAAGCCTAGTATCAGTAGTCCCCGGATGAAGAACAACGACAATTGTACCTTTACAACTGCGGCGATATTCTAGGGCGATGTTTTTCATGAACATATTTAAGGCTGCTTTGGAAGCGCGATAGCCGTACCAACCGCCTAATTGGTTGTCGCCAATGCTACCAACTTTCGCTGATAATGTGGCAAAAATAGCTCGATCGGTCTGCTTCAACAACGGGACCAAATGCTTAGCCAGCAAAATAGACGCGATGCTATTAACTTGGAAATAGGTCAGGAGATTAGCAGCATCAATTTGGCGCAGGCTTTTTTCAGGTTGCAGATTGTCTTGATGCAACATGCCTACACAGTTAATTACGTGGGTTAACGATCGGCCCGACTCCTTTAATTCTTGACCAATAGTTAGCAGGCAAGCTTCGATTTGAGACTCTTCAGTAAGGTCCAATGCCAACAGCCGGAGACGAGGTTCATGCTCTGCCAAACTAAATAATTCCCCTGCTGAGTCGTGATCTCGATAGGTTCCATAGACCCAACTCTCTTTATCATATGCCAAAATTCGCTTGACAAATCCCAGCCCAATTCCACGATTTGCACCCAATATCAGGGCACCTGTCTGAGTAGTATTCGAGACTATTGGTTCAGTGACATATTCCATATTTAGTCATTCATTCCGTAAGATTTTATGCAAAAATGCAATTCGTGTATGTACTTAATTACGCGGGTTTCAGACCGATTTGAATCCCTAAAAGCATCCTAGGAGACCACAGTACCTACTAATTGTGAAGATTTATGTATAGCTCAAAACATTACTCTTCAGTAAAGTCTAATCGTGCCAGAATTGAACATTATACACTTAGCATTTTTTAAATGTACTTACCCCATTAGGGATCTATAGGTAATAGATTGCCCTACGACCCACCAACTTGGACCCCTATACAAGTCCACTTGTCTTCCGTAAACCATTATTCATAGATGACTCTCTCCAATTTGGGATTGTCGGACATAAGTGATCTGTAACCTTTTTTTGCTAGAGGTTGCATCTGGTTTGGTACTGAGGACTGATATGTCGGAACGGACTCGTAGAAATGATATTGCCGACGATCGGATGAATTGTGTGGTTATTTTGATTGATGGTGGAAGCTTATTTCGTGCAGCAACTCAACTAAGTTTGGAGATTGATTATAAAAAGCTGGTGCCTTGTTTACTAGAGGGGCGAGAATTAGTTCGCGCCATTTTTTATACTGGATTCAGCCCTGGAAATCTAAAACAAGTTTCATTCCTTAAATGGATGCGAAACAATGGCTATCGGGTCTTGCAAAAAGAACTAGTGATTAATTCTGATGGACATCGTCGGGCTAATTTAGGGGTTGAGATTGCGATTGATATGCTGCAATTTGCTAGAGCTAATGACAAAATTGGGGTGATTATTTTAGTAAGTCACAACAATGATTTGTCTTATGTTGCTGAAAAAATATCAAGTCAGGGATTGCAATTTGAACTTGTCAGTGCGAAGGCTTTAATTCAAGAGTCATTACTTAAGTGTGCCGATCGATTTATTGATCTAGAAAGCATTCAAAATGAGATTCGGAAATCTTCTAATATTTGATGAAGGCTATAATTGAAACCTTTTCCAGAACTCGGAAAATATTTAGTTCATCAAGATATTTCTAAGAGAGTAGTTGAAAACTTGAAGGCTGTGATGTTTGAGACCTGATCCCCCTAACCCCCTTAAAAAGGGGGAACCAGAAAAAGGGGAACCAGAAAAAGGGGAACTAGAAAAAAGGGAGAACCACAAAAAAGGGAGAACCACAAAAATAGGATACTAAAACTCAACTCTTAGTCCCCCTTATCAAGGGGGATTTAGGGGGATCGAGTCTTTTGATACCAGCGAAGGGACTTTCAACTCTTCTCTGAGAGTTCTGGAATCTTACAAATATCTGGTTGAATGCTGTGTAAATCAGTATATTGATCGGCTATGTTAATCAACTCGTCACTGGTCATACTGCGTAAACTAACGACTTCAACCCGGATCCCCCTAGAAGAAACAGAATCCAAAGCATAGGATAGATCTCCGTCACCGCTCAGCAATACGATCGCTTTACAATGCTGAGCCATAGTAATCATATCGATTGCAATTTCCACATCTAAGTTAGCCTTCTTTGTTCCATCTGAAAGCTGAACCACATCTTTGGTCACAACCCGATAGCCGTTGTGACGCATCCACATGAGAAATCCTTTTTGTTTCTCGTTATCAGGGTCAACTCCCGTGTAAAAATAGGCTCTCAGTAAGTTCCGATCGCCCACTAGTCGTTTTAATAGCTTCTCATAATCGACTTCTATACCCAGTTGAAATGCCGCGTAAAACAGATTACAGCCATCAATAAATACTGCAATCCGATCGAGCTTTGTGGGTTTTGAATCGTTTGGGTAATAAACCATATCGGCTGTTGACAATGTGCAGTACGCCGCGCTTAGTAAATGTTGATTTTATAATCTTCATAATACTAAAGAGATTCTTAAAGGCTTGTCAACCCGGCCTAAGAACCTCCATAAATCGTGGTTTTGATTAAAAACTACGCTCTTTATACTTTACAGGAGTGCTTCTAAAGTCGCTGCAACAACTTGATAGTTGTCATCTTGACGAAGTTGTAGAATTGCTTTTTTTGCCCGATCGTTATCAAACGATCGCAATGCCAACGCCACATTACGCCTGACTGTCCAGTCTTCATCTTCGACATGATTCAACAATTCAGTCAGAGCCTGTTCGGCGTAGGGCGTATCCAGCAACATCGGTAACTGTTCAATGGCGGTCGATCGGACAGCTCCTTCAGTGGAATTGCTAGCAATTAATGCCACTTCAAGAAACTCTTTTGGACAATTGAGATCTGGCAAGGCTAATACCACGGTCATTTGTGAAAGCCAGTGCTGATCTTGATGAAAATGATGAACCAAATGCGGCACTGCCACCGACCCAAACTTCGCCAATGCTCCAGCAGCTTCAGCCCGGATGTTGGCATCAGCATCCTCATCCATCACTTGCAAAAGCTTAGCAAACCCTTCATCCGATCGCTTATGCCCCAATCCCATCATCACAAACGATCGGATAATCATTTCCGAGTCATCGACTTGGTTGAGTAAAATAGGAGCCGCAACCTCAGCGTCCACACCTCGAAGTGCCGTCAGACCCCGCATCCGTACTTGGGGATCGCTGTTGCTAAGGCTAGCCTTAATTTGATCAAGGTTCATAGGAGTTGTACCGCTAATAGGGTAGGGTTGACGCGATGATTGTTAAGATCTGTAACGCTCGTTAGTGCAATCTTACATCAGATTTTTACTCAGGCCCACACCTCATCGGTTCGGACTCCCGACTGTACTCTCCACAACGCTGAATAGAGGCCAGACTGCTGAAGGAGTTGGTCGTGGGTTCCGGATTCTTGAATTTTGCCGTTTTCGATCACGTAGATGCAGTGGGCATGGCGAATGGTGGATAGCCTGTGGGCGATCGCAATCGTAGTGCGGTCTTGGGTAATTTGTCGTAGCGATCGTTGAATGGCGGCTTCGGTTTCGTTGTCTACGGCGGACGTTGCTTCATCTAAAATCAAAATTGCTGGGTCTTTCAAAATAGCGCGGGCGATCGCTAGCCGTTGACGTTGGCCCCCTGAGAGTTTTTGGCCTCGTTCGCCGACAATCGTGTCGTAGCCTTCGGGAAGTTTTTCAATAAACTCATGGGCTTCCGCTGCGATCGCCGCCTTAATCACCGATTCACGGGATGCGTCAAACGAACCATAGGCAATATTTTCGGCAACGCTCCCATGAAACAAAAACACATCTTGACTCACCCAACCAATATTTTGTCTCAAGCTGCGTAATTCCAAATCTCGCAAATCAATGCCATCTATTAAAATCGTGCCCCGCTGCACTTCATAAAACCGCAGCAGCAATTTCACCAACGTGCTTTTTCCCGATCCTGTGGCCCCCACAATGCCAATGGTTTGCCCTGCGGGTACTTTCAATGACAATTGTTCCAAAGCATTCGATCGGCCCGCGTAAGCAAAGGTCACATGCTCAAATTCCACATCTCCCCGAGGATTTTTTAGTAGAGTGTGGCCTGTAGGAATTGTGATGGGGGTATCTAGTAGGTTCATCACGCGGTTAATTGAGGCCATGGCGCGTTGGTATTGATCCATGGTTTGCCCTAGGCGGGTGAAGGGCCAGAGCAATCGTTGAATGATGAATATCATGGAGCTATAAATGCCCACATCCAATCGTCCTGCTGCTGCTTCCAATCCACCTAAAAATAATGTCGCGGTGAACCCAAACAAAATCACAAATCGAATTAAGGGCACAAAGGCCGCACTCAACGCGATCGCCCCGCCATTGCTACGTTTGTATGCATTGCTATCCGCCCGGACCCGATCGGCTTCATAGTCTTCTGCCGTAAAACTTTTAATCGTCGCAATGCCCGATAGATTATTCGATAACCGAGCGCTAACAAGACCCGCCCGTTCTCTGACCTCGGCATAGCGCGGAGCGAGTCGTTTTTGAAACAGAGCCGATCCCCATAGAATAAAAGGAATGGGCAATATGGCCCAGCAGGCAACCCCTGGGGCCAATGCAATAAACGTCGCGCCGACAAACAGCACCGTAGTTGCAAATTGCAATAGCTCATTGGCCCCCGTATCCAAAAAACGCTCCAATTGATTCACATCATCATTCAAAATAGACAGCAATGTGCCTGTGCTACGGTCTTCAAAAAAACTGAGTTCTAATTCCTGCAAATGCCCATAGGCATCCAGTCGTAAATCATGCTGTAACGTCTGCGCGAGATTGCGCCACAACCGATCGTACAAATATTCAAACAGCGATTCCATGCCCCAAATCAATAGCGTCAACATTGACAACACCGCAAACTGCTGCGTCACATCCGTCACACCCCACAGGGCGATGAATGATTTCTCGGGTTTCACCACAATAGTCACCGCCAGACCAATCAAATAGGGCGGCGCAAGATCAAAAATTTTGTTTAGCACTGAGCAGACGCTGGCGGCCCAAATTTGCGATCGGTAACGATGGCCATATTTAAGCAACCGTAGTAGGGGCGCTAGAGGCTTCACAGGGGATGTAGGGGATGTAGGAGGGGCGATCGTCATGGAATTCTGGGGGCACAGCCAAAAAAGAGCGAGTAACGCTCTAGCCTAAACTAGATTTGTGACTCGCTCTTCAACTTGACTATTTAAACTTGATTAAGCCTGCGTTAAAAACGATTGGGCATGAGAATACCAGTCATTTGTTGGCTGCATGTCAAACTCTAAATTACTTTTTCTTATCTGCTGGAGCTTTATCTGCTGCCGCTTCTGCAACCTTATCCTTGAAAGCTTTACCTGCTGAGAACGCGGGTACCGTTGTTGCAGGAATCTTAATTGCCATACCCGTTTGGGGGTTACGGCCTTCACGCGCTTGACGATCGCGGGGTTCAAATGTCCCGAAACCGACCAGAGTTACTTTTTGACCATCGGCAACGGCATCCATAATTGAGTCAATCATGGATGTCAGGACGATATCGGCTTCCTTCTTCGTGACAGACGCTTTTTCTGCGATCGCGTCAATCAATTCACCTTTATTCATTGTCAAATACCGTCCAGTAATCTTTTTGAGATGGCGAGGTGATTATAATCGCTTATTTTCAAAGCGATCTAAAAACAGTCAAATTTTAAGCGGATTCAC
>JAYUEW010000013.1:0-6920 GCA_043739045.1 Synechococcales cyanobacterium | reverse complement strand
GAAAGAGGAAGCTCGAACACATTAGAAATTCAGCCATTACCAATCGCCGGATGAATTTAGAAAATCGTACCGGAGAATCACCGGATATGCCCCTAGTGTAAAGCAGAAAAGGCCCGACGATCCCTTAAAGTTGATCTGTTGTCATGCAGGATCAGTCATGGGTATTCCAGTCGTCGTTAATGGGGCAACCGGAAAAATGGGGCGGGAAGTCATCAAAACCATTATGAATGCGCCCGGTTTAGATTTATTTGGAGCGGTGGCTCATAATCCCAAATGGGAAGGTCAAGATATTGGCGAGGTGATTGGAATAGGAGCGCTAGAGATTCCTATTACCAAAGACTATGAACCCATGATGGCCATGTTGTCTCAAGAACGCGAACTCGGCGTGGTGGTCGATGTCACTCATCCCAGTTCAGTGTATGGCAATATTCGCACTGCGATCGCCTACGGAGTAAGGCCCGTGGTGGGGACAACAGGATTGAGTCTCAATCAAATTAATGATTTGACAGAATTTGCAGACAAAGCCAGTACAGGCTGCATCTTAGCGCCCAATTTTTGCATTGGAGTTGTGCTCATGCAACAAGCCGCATTACAAGCATCCAAGTACTTTGATCATGTCGAAATCATCGAACTTCACCATAATCAAAAGGCCGACGCCCCCAGTGGCACTGCCGCTCAGACCGCTCAACTTCTAGCTGAAATGGGAAAAACCTACAATCCTCAACTCGTCGAAGAAACCGAAACCATTCCCGGTGCGCGAGGCGGATTAGCGGAAGAAAATATCCGGATTCATAGCATTCGACTCCCCGGTTTTGTCGCACGTCAGGAAGTAATTTTCGGGGCAGCAGGCCAAATCTACGCCATTAAGCACGAAGCCACCGATCGCAGTTGCTACATGCCCGGTGTCGAACTTTGTATCCGAAAAGCGATCGCCCTTAAGTCATTAGTCTATGGACTAGAAAAACTCCTGTAATTCGCTCCTCCTCTCTCTTCTTCTCATAGTCTCCCTTGGTAAGGGGGACTATGCCAGATCTCTAATCTTCCTCCGCATCCCCGCCCACAACCACATCCCGAATCCGCAAACTGGGACCACCACAACCAACCGCTAACCCACTTTGACCGCCCTTTCCACAACCACCCGACTCATCCCAAAAGAAATCATCGCCAATGCCCTCAATATCTGCCAACGTCTGAAACGCATTCCCCGAAAGCGTCACATCCCGCACCGCCTCCGCCAACTCACCATTGCGAATCATCCAAGCTTCCCCAGCCGTAAAGGTGAACATCTCACCATTCGTCATTCCGCCTAGCCAATTTTTTGCATACACCCCTTCCTTGATCCCACTTAACAAATCCGGTACAGGCGTTGATCCCCGATCGATCCAAGTATTGGTCATGCGGACAATAGGCGAATAGTGATAGTTCAAGCAGCGCGCATTACCCGTCGGCATTTCACCGAGTTTTCCCGCCGTCTCACGAGAATGAAGTCGTCCTACCAACACACCATTTTCAATCAACTGGGTATTCGTAGCCGGAACCCCTTCATCATCATAAAAATAACTACCGCGATGCCCTGGCAACTTCGCGCCGTCAAAAATCTGTAAATTCTCCGGCCCAAATCGCCGCCCCAAACTCATAGTTTCCAGCAAATCAGGATTTTCATAGGCCATATCCGCCTCAGATAAATGCCCAAACGCTTCATGAACAAATAATCCTGTCAAAACCGGATCAATCACCACCGTATAGGTTCCGCCCTGAACAGTTGGCAACGAGAGAGCGCTGACGGCACGTTCGGCTGCACTTTGAACTTGCACTTCTAACGATCGCAAATCATCAAACCCACGCCGCGATCCCATGGTTTCCCGCCCCGTCTGGACCTGATCCCCAGACCGAGCCGTCGCCGAAAACCGCATTTCTAAATCCGCCCAAGTCTGATCAATCATCGTGCCTTCAGACGTGACCAAGACCGATCGTTGCGTTAAGTCCCCATATCGCACAGACAAGGTGGTAATACGGCTGTCCACACTGCGGAGAACCTCACCATAGTGTTCACAGAGCGCCTTTTTCTCTGCCAAACTAACCTGACGGGGATCACGCTTTTCCATGGGCATTCGACAGATTTCTTCGATGATTTTGATCTCTGCCATCATCGTTTCTTCAGTGCCTACCAAGCGCGCCGCCGAAATCGCTTCCTCAACCCGCATCTCTAGTTGATCGAGACGATTAAAACTGGAAAAACCCCAGCCGCCACGATGACAAACTCGCACATGACCCCCGATCGCCATCCCTTCACTTAGGGTCTCCACACGGAACCCGCGCAATAACACATCCGATCCCTCGGAGGCTTCTAACCGAATGGCTAAATAATCAACTTGATGCTTGTAGCGGCGAATCAAGTCAAGGGCACGATCGCGAGCTGAATCTAAAATGGTAGTCATGGCACATGCACGGCTTAAGGATTACCTGAAAACCCAGTCGAGACGACCGAAGCTTGCTTGGACCTTCAGCTTAAACTAGATTTCAAACCAGATGCATTTAAGCCCAAATCTTTTAAGGTCTTTTCCTAGGGTTAAAGCCGGAAAAAGACTAAACCAACTCCTTAGAGTTCCGCAACCGAATCAACTGTCGTCGCATCTTAGGTGAAGCAGACACCTCTTCAATTGCTTCCGCCCGCACTTCCACCTGCAAGGACTCCAAATACTCGTCTGTGCCATAACCATAGGCTTCGAGCAACATTGCCAAAAGCTCTGCACGATCCGTCGGCAGATTTCCTTCTTCAATTATCCGAAATTTCAAACGAACTTCGCATTCATAAACGCCGACTTGCACGGGAGTCGCAATGGAACGGGACGATGGGGTCAGAGAATGAACATGTTGCATAATGTCTAAACCAGTGAAAATTGTTCGATATTTTGAGTCCCAACCTAGCCTTCTCAACTTCTAGACATAATCCGAAAGGAATAGAAGATTTACACTTGAACATTTGCCTCTTCAACACTTATAGAGGTGTAATTCCCTAAGGAATACCGTAATAACACTCATTTACAGCCCAATATCATCCATATAAAGTAGCCATAAATATTTTTTAAGAAATAGGTAAGAAATAGGTAAACTTTATATTAAATCAGAATACTGAGTATTGTTTTAGTACAGTGGTATGACACTCTATTTATCAAGTCTTAATCCTCTGAACCCTAGTTTCCTAGATAAGTTTTCAAGAAATAAGCTTGATTTTCGATCGGAAAATTTCAACAATTGGAATCAAGAGATGAAATAATCATTACATTCAAATTCTGAACTCTACGGATTAGCTCCGAAGCCAGTTTACAGCTACCTCATGAGATAGATATGAAGTGGGAAATTATCAGAACGCGTATTTTTTGATCTAATCAGATTCAACTCAAAAATATGACCGCTACGGGTGCTTATTAGTAAAACAGTTTAAAGAAGAGTAATGACCTGAAAAGAATCACTAAATCATATAGAACAAGGCATCAGTAGGTTAGTTCGCGCGGTATGGAGAACCGATCGTATCCGTAATAAAGGTATGAAATGCTATCGTCAGTTACTTAGAAAATATCTCAGTAGTCTCATTTCAGTACTCTTACGTAGCTTAAAAAGTGAGGTCATCATCTCTAGACTGAAACTTAGGTAATCTCTCTAAAATTAAGGCCGATAAGCAGGAAGGGTAAAGTTAAAACAACTGCCTTGATCCGGAGCGGAATCCACCCAAATCTGACCATAGTGAGCGCGCACAATTTGTTGACAAACCGATAGGCCGATTCCGTAGCCTTGCTGTGCTTCATCTCGCTTTAGGCGGTAATGCTCTTCAAAAATGTGGTTACGGCTTACATCGGGGATTCCAGGACCATTGTCTGAAATACTAACTTGGATTTTTTGGGCAGTTCGATGGAGGATGGACAGATCTATCGTCCCGGAGCTGGGACTGTACTTGATGGCGTTATCCAAAAGATTGGAGATGACCTGCTTAATCCGATCGGGGTCACCATAAACAAGCGGTAAATCACTGGGAATATCGGTGGTGAGATGCTGATCTTTTTCAGCCATTTTGGAGGCCAAGGCTTGAACGACCTCCGCACAAACACAAGCCAAATCCAACGCAATCGGCTTGATTTCAATCCCCGCCTGATGGCCTCGGGTTGCTTCTAGAATATCGGTAATCATCATATTCATATTGCGCAACTGAGTCCGAGCTTGGTGCAACAACTTCGTTCGCATGGCAGGCGTGACATAACGATCGGTGTCATCTGTTGAAGGACGATTAGCGATTTCAAGCGTTTCAACGGCGATCGAGGCAGCGGTCAAAGGATTGCGAATATCGTGGGCCAACATGGCGATAATTTGATCTTTAAATCGCAGTTGAGAGGCCAGATCGTCTCGTTCTTGTTGCAGTTGAAAAACTTCATCAGAACGCTTGATCAACTCAGCGTGTTGAGCCAAATCTCCCACATTATCCAGTCGCACATTGTCAAGAAAGCCTTCTCCACCCTCAGGTCCGATCGAAATAGACGACTGCTCAGCTTGAGAAAAAAGATCAGACGGAGGTTGATGCCCCGTACTACTCTCCCACCGAGGCCACCACAATTGAAGCTGATTGACTAGGTTTAATCCGGCCAGCGTTTGCTTAGGCTCTGGGGCGATTTTGACCAGCGATGGGGTCGCGATAATCCGAAAGCGTTCAGCCAAATCAGGATACTCAATTACGTCGATCACCTTGAGATCAAAGGTTGTAGCCTGCTGCAAATCTTGCAAAAGTACGCGAATTTGCCGAACTTGCTCTCGGGTTCCAGGACGACGATCGACGAATAACAAAAGCTGAAGGGACGCTTTGTCGGAGGTGGGGTTAGACATGCCCGCAGTTGACGCTATAAAGTTTTCCTAGGATTAGGATAGAACGTTTCTCCTTCTGTCACGGTAGTGTATTTGTAGCAAATGAGCAACATAATTTCTTAAGCTTTAGAAAAATTTCGTTACAAGTCCCTCCTTTAAAGCCGTTTAATTTACCCTGAAAAGATCGTATCCAACGACGAAACCCGGTGCATTCCGGCCATCGCAAACCGATCGTAAGCCGTTTCTGCTGCTTCACTAAAGTCCACAATTCCGGGCACGACAACCGGAGACGCACAGTCATCAAGCAGGTAAATTTTATCCGCAAGTTTTGGATCACGGCGTTGAATTTCATTCAGCAAATCGGCAATGGTCCAAGCGACACAATGACTCTTTGCCTGTCCAGCGATATACACCGCGTCATAAGTCAAAAGTTGATCGATTAACCGATCGTTCTTAGACGCGATCGATTGTCCGGCTGATCCGGTTAGAACCTCTGGCTGAAGAATCGAATAGTTTTCCGTTAGCGGATTTTCCCCTTTAAGTTCAAATTGTGTTTGCTGCGATCGGGCAACGGTATGAACAAAGCAAGCTTCTTCAAAGGCCGACACCAACGCATGACCAATGCCCCCTAACATTGAGTGATAGGGCCAAATGGTTAGGGGATATTTGCCGTTATTCGTGAGCTGTCGGGCGTAGTGCAGTGCATGGGCTTGAAGTGCCGCCTCGTCCTGCCCCAGACTAGAAACAAGGGCAGGATTCACACGCCAAATCCCCGATTCCACATCATCCAAGGTGATCTGCGTGGCAACCGGAAGCGGATGATTTCCCGAACCATCTATCCAAAAAATAGGATGGAAAATCTGCATGGCCCGATGGGTATCCAGGGTGGGAATGATGGTGGTGATCTGGCCTAAGTTTCGATAGACAAATTCGCAAAGCCTTGCGGTGTCATCCACTGCACCCTGGCCCGATGATCCACCAACAAAAAGTTCAAACTCAGGAATGCAAAAGGTATTTTGAACATCGATCGCCAACAGCGCAATACGAGTTTTATCGTGACTCGCCGGGGAAATAGAATGCTGCACGGCCCATTGCTGCGCTTGGTGCGATCGTTCTTGATAGGGAACCCGCGAAACTTGGCCGACGTGAGAACGATCGTAAAACTCAGGCAAGGGATAAGTCATAGAAAGAACGAGTCGTAAAAACAGCTAATAGTTCTACTTTTATAGCCGAATGATGTCGTCTTCGCCCAGATACTCGCCGTTTTGAATCTCAATCATCACCAACGGAATTACGCCGCTGTTTCGCACTTGATGCTTCGTATGCATCGGCACATAAGTAGACTGTTTCGGAATCAGCCGCAATTCCTGATCTCCGCACGTCACCGTCGCCGTCCCCGACACAATCACCCAATGCTCAGTGCGATGGTAGTGCATCTGCATACACATCGATTCTCCCGGACTTACTTCAATGCGATTAATCCGATACCGATCGGTCTCTTCAAGTGTCGTCACCGTTCCCCAATCGCGCACACGTACCACATTCGGCTCAAACGAAGGATGTGAAGAATCACTCAACGTTCCCTGACTCAGAGTTCCATCACTTGGAATCGCATCAGACGAATTATTGCTATTCAGAGCAGGACGCATAGGAAGACCTCAGGCAACAATAAGCAACACTAAACAAGTCTAACAACTAGAAATCAAAATAGATGTACCGCGTTACACCCTGTGGTGCAAGTAAATAAACAGCGTAAAGCCAAATTGGAACAAGGAGAAGCTTGAGATACCAGTTTATTTGAACTTTTAGACCCCGATGGAACAAATACGCGATCGTCATTCCCAGTGCTAATAGACTCAAGCCCATACTCAACTGCCCCGGTGTTAGCTTCAACGTTTCACCATACACCTTACTCAAAAACTGCGGATCCGCCGTCTTGCCCCACAAACTACTAAAAAACAATCCCACATCTTTCACCTGCGTCACCCGAAACGGAATCCAGCTCAACATCACCAACGCCTGCGTACAAAACCAAGCCACGAAAATTCCAGGCAAACTCGCCCAAAAGG
>JAYUEW010000012.1:0-3428 GCA_043739045.1 Synechococcales cyanobacterium | reverse complement strand
AGATGTTTCTAGATTAGTCAGAATTTTATGCAGGATAAGCAAAAGCGCTCTATCCTTGCCAGCTCTCACCGCATTTGACAGAGATATGATCGGAAAACGGGCAGGCTTATTGAGAAAAGGTTCATTTGAGCCTCCCAGTGAGCTACTTAGCAATTGGCGCTCAAGTGGTACAACAACCCCATGGCACAAGCTACGGGCATCATAAGCGCCCTCAACATCAGCACCTGCTTGAAGCGAAAGAGCATTGATGTTTGAGTTAGTGGCTTTTCCTAAAAGAGCGGTCACGAGAATGTATCTGAAAGTTAGATGTTTTCCTTGAATGATTGTTCTGATCCCCTCATCCCATTCTGTCGCTGGAATTTCTCTAGAATCATCTTGTGCGATCGCGATCGCTTCCCGGAAAAATTTCTCGGCAGCTTTTTGATCGACGGTTGGTCTAGCAAGGCTCATGCTCATTTCTCCGAATTAGTAAACTGCGTGAAAAACTCAGCAGGATTGGCATCTGTAGCCTGCACCCATCGTAATGCTTCTAAAATATCGATTCGGCGTTCCCGACGCTCTATCTTAGAAACATCAGGTTGCGTCAACCCAATTTCATGGGCGATCGCTTTCTGAGAGAGCTTTGATTTTTCTCGTAGGGAAATAAGAGCATCAATAATCCTGTGGTAATCCGGATCATGGATACTTGAAATAGACTGCTTTTGACTTTCCATGGTTAAAATCTTGATTTAGAGAAGCGGATATGCCAAAATCGCATACATGAAAAATAAAGCAACTTTATCAGGCCTATCACTTTTCTCTGGTGCAGGCGGTATGGATGTTGGATTCATCCGAGCAGGCATTGAAATTGTTAGTGCCAATGATATTGATAAAGATGCTTGCCGCACATACGAGGCGAACCACCCTACAGGGACTATCAAATGTGGTGACATCAATCAAAATTTGAATGACGTACGCCAGTTTAAGGGTGTTGATATTGTTTTTGGGGGTCCGCCCTGCCAAGGATTCTCGGTCGCGGGCAAGATGAACCCTGATGATTCACGTAGCAAATTGTTATGGACATTTATGAAGGCTGTTGAATTCACAATGCCTCGGGCTTTCGTTTGTGAAAACGTCAAAGCGCTAGCAGTTCTTGATAAATGGTCTGAGGTTCGTCAGCAGCTTTTCCAATGTGCCCGTCAATTGGGATACAGGTATAAATTAATCGTGCTCAATTCAATGGATTTTGGTGTGCCACAATCCCGAGAACGAATGTTTTTGATTGGGTTTCGCGATATTGAAGATATTGATGACTTAGAGGCGCAATTCGATCGGTATAAGAAGCAGGCTCCGACAGTTAGAGATATTGTTTTACCTCTGGGTGTGGCGGGTTCCGCGAATAATCAGCGAGTATGCAATGCAAAAATCAGTATCGCAGCAAAGCCTGTAATGCGACGATCGCCCTATGCAGGAATGATGTTCAATGGTCAGGGAAGACCCTTAAATCCTGCTGGATACTCATGCGCTCTCCACGCTTCTATGGGTGGAAATAAAACACCAATTATTGATGAAGAGCATTGCTATTTTGGTCAAGATAGCTGGGTCGAGTGGTATCACTCGTATTTGATGGCGGGAGGAGAGCCATTGTCCTCGGATGCCGCACCCAAGAGACTTAGACGGTTAACAATTGACGAGGCTCTTAGGATACAAACTTTTCCACACGACTACCAGTTTATCGGCGGACAAAGCTCGATCTATAGGCAAATAGGTAACGCTGTTCCCTGCGACCTAGCACAAGTCGTTGCAGAGGTTGTGCGGGATTTCCTTAGTACTCCTCAGCTAATTACGTCATCGCCCTTTCCGGAGCGTGAAGCCAAAAGGAGAAAGTATGCGATTCCGGAGCTATCTGGCCTGCTTACATCGAATGACGTTTGTAAGGCTGCATTGCCAACCAGTTCTCAGATGTGAAATTGCTCTATCTGGAAGCTAAATTTAGTAACTATATCTGGGAACACTTAGCAAGAAATAATTAGATAGTAGTGGCAAGGACGGAATTCTGTGGAGGAACGATCGTATTGGTTGGCATGGCGCGAACTTAATGGAATTGGTGCTGTTTTGCTCCATCGACTATGGCAACATTTTGGATCCGTTGAAACGGCCTGGACTGCCACCAGCGAAGACCTTCAGCAAGTCGAAGGCATCGGGAAACAGCGATCGGAAAAAATTGTGGCCGATCGTCAACCCCTCAACCCCGCAAAACTGCTCACCACCTATCAGCAATATAATCCCCACTTTATTGTCCCAAGCGATGTAGAGTATCCTGCCATGCTCAAAAGCATTCCCGATGCACCGACTATCTTGCATTACCGAGGTGATCTGGAACTACTGAAAAGTTTAGAAACTCGACGGGGAATTGCGATCGTCGGCACCCGAAAAGCCGGAAAATATGGCAGCACTTGGGCCGAACGGTATAGCCAGGTTTTGACACAGCAAGATTTTGTTATTATTTCTGGACTAGCCGAGGGCATCGACACCATTGCCCATGAGGCTTGCATTGGGGCGGGTGGGCAGACTATAGCGGTCTTGGGGAATGGTGTGGATCAGGTTTATCCCCACAGCAATCGAGATCTCTATGAACGAATTGAACATAATGGTTTGATCTTAAGTGAATATCCTGCTGGAACTCGGCCCGATCGGAAACATTTCCCAGCCCGTAATCGTATTGTTGCTGGGTTGAGTCATGCCACATTGGTGATGGAGGCCGGAATGACATCGGGCGCTTTAATAACGGCAAATCTTGCTAATGAATATGGCCGTGAAGTTTATGCCTTGGCCGGGAATTTGGATAGTCCACAATCCGAAGGCTGTATTCATTTGATTTTGCAAGGGGCGCATATTTTACCTAAGCCAGAGAAGTTTTTAGAGCTATTAGAAGTTATGCCAAACCTTTGCTATGAACCGCCAAAACCTAAAGATCTTGAAGTAAAAGTATCCGCTGTATTACCAACATTAGAACCCTCACTACAGATATTGATAGAAGCAATTATTCAACTGCATAATAATGCTCCGATCGATTTGATTATTGAAACCACCAAAATGAGTACATCCGATGTCTCAAGCGGATTACTGCAACTAGAGATGATGGACTTAATTGTACAAAATCCAGGAATGCGTTACGCGATCGTCTAAGGGTTTTGAGGTTTAATAATATCCCGTTGCGTTTAGGACACGGCATGGCCATGTCCCTACAGCCTCTGGTTACGGATTTGTAGGGATATGGCTTGCCGTATCCCCAACCTAACGAGAAGATTGAAGTATGATGCATCCGAACATTTAATTGCACGCATCACTCCCATGGCACAGAATTACCGCATCACACTGCTTCCCGGCGATGGCATTGGACCCGAAATCATGGCGATCGCGGTTCAAGTCCTAAAACGCATTGGTGA
>JAYUEW010000011.1:0-5611 GCA_043739045.1 Synechococcales cyanobacterium | reverse complement strand
TCTCTGTGGACTAATTGCTTATTGTCATCAGCCGAAAAAGCCAGGATTAAGGCTGGAGTGGGTTTTAGCTCCTACGGCTTAAACAGAACTGACGTTATTTAGTAAGAGAGAGAATATCTTGAAAGAATCCTCTACGATTACCACGCTTACGACGAATCTCTTGATAACTGGAATATATCAACTGTAAAACCGTGTGAAATAGAAAAGCTAACAAGTTAAGAGGTAGAAGAGTCGAAGACAAGTGTTTTTGCCCATGCCCAAAGTTAGGTTCCAAGTTGTAGCCCTTGGTTTTTAGCACGTTGTGATTCTCATTTTCGGTCTTCCACCGACATCATACCCGCTTCAACTATTTCAGCGACCTTGTCGATATCAATGCTACTTTTTGAATTTGAGACGATCGCCATGTTCCAATTTGATTTGATGTAACAATAGAAATCTTATTCCAAAAACTACCCACAACAGATTCAGGAATTTGATATTTAGCTAATGTTTCATTTGGGGTTCCAGAACTCGAAAAACTATTAACATTAAAGTCCTTGTAGTATAGCGCTCGATAAGCAGCACACGATGTCCCAATTGCGACAACTTCCGTGCACAGTGCCCACCCGCTGGCCCTGCACCTACAATCACAACATCAAAAAAATCACATGCCGCTCCCATACTCGTCACTCTGAATTGCCCTTAGATATTGTAGGCTTGAATTAGATGGGAAATAGATTGTCACTAGAATCACTACTATTTTAAAATTTACGATCGAGAACTATAGTCCGAGAGCTTTCGCAGAGCATAATAAAATCCAATAACACTTACTAAAACCACCAATATTTGCGGATAGGCTGCAAACACCATTGCCAACTGCAACATCAGAAGTACTAAAACCACCACACCTGGCATCAAAACAAAACCATATATCCGAGCTTTAGTTGTTAAACTCAACCGATCGAACCAGGTTTTCGATCGCATTGCATCATGAAAGCTTGATGGGACGTTCCACACCTGCGGGTCGGGCGATCGCTCAGATTTACTAGAGGGTGGCCTATGG
Source organism: Synechococcales cyanobacterium (assembly GCA_043739045.1). Taxonomy (GTDB): domain Bacteria; phylum Cyanobacteriota; class Cyanobacteriia; order Leptolyngbyales; family Leptolyngbyaceae; genus JAAFJU01. The sequence goes on along the minus strand of JAYUEW010000011.1, from coordinate 4,569 downwards.
GGCGTTCTAGCATCTGTTCTACGATCGGCTCGTTTTTGTCGAATTTTTTGCTGAGCTTGCAGCAGTGGAACCAACGTTTCGTAAGCCAGATTGAGCTGTTTTAACTTAGCCTCAGCGCGCTCCTGTAAACGAGGACTGTGGGTAAACCTGTCAGGGTGCCACACCTGTACGAGATCCTTGTAGGCTTGCTTTGCATCCTCCAGCCTCACCGGAGGTACCAAGTCTAAAACATTACAACACTGGTGATAGTCCATACCCAAATCATTGATTTAAAACCATGCTCGACTACGATCGTACCGCGCAACTCCCAACCGCGCACCAAAATGCAAACATGAACAATAATGTGAACAATTGGCACTTAGCCCTAGAATAGAGCTAGCTATGTCCAAACCGTTGTAGATTCTCCAGTAGAGACCCCGTGAGCGCAAGAAGACTGAACGACGGAGAAAAGAAAATAATTGTGGGCCTGTACCGAGAATCGGGTGAGACAGCCATGAGTCTTGCTGAGCAGTTCGGAGTAAGCAACACAACGATTAGCCGCATTCTGAAAGCAGGAATCGAAAGCGTTGAATACGATCGCCTAATTCAGCAAAAGCGCCGAGGCGTTGACAATACTCGAACTCTCGACATCAAAATTCCAGCTCTAATGGAGCCGCCCGAACTTCTGGAAGTGCCAGAACTTTTACCTATCCCACAGCCACAACCCGTCCCAACCTTTTCCGAAGAACCAGATTCCTCTGGCAGGCGTTTACGACGACGGACAACATCACAACCGATCGTTGAGGCCGATACCCCAACCATTGAACCGACCACCAGAGAAGTAACCACCGAAAAACAGCCTGTTGAGAAGCAATCCATCGTCAGCGTGGTACCAGCATTTGTACAAAATTTTCAGAAAAATTTCCAATCTCCAGATCGAATGAACGATCGTTTCCCAAGCCTGCATCCAATCTCAACACCAGCCGTTGCAAAATCTAATGCGACCGCTGAAGAAGAACCCGACTTTGAGCCAGACATTGAACCAGAACCGTTACCGGAGCGCCCTATACGGAAAGTCATTCAGGTCGGCGTTGCCAAGCGTAGGCCAGTGGAATTAGAAGAAGAAGAAGAAGAAGAAAACGACGACGACATTCTTCCTCCAGTTACCGAAGAAATCTCCGCAATATTAGATGAGGACTTTAGCGAAGAAGAGGACGATGACGATGACGACGACGATAGTGAGGAGGACGACGACGACGGAGAAATTTATACTGATGCCGAAGCTCAACGGGATTTGACGGCATTGCATGTTCAACAGTTCATGCAGGTCATTCCCCTAGACCAAGCATTAATGCCTCGGATTTGTTATGTGGTTGTCGATCGATCGGCAGAACTAGTCGTGCGGCCCTTGAGAGACTTTGGCGATATGGGTCAAGCACCCATCAGCAGCGATCAGACCATGACACTCCCGATTTTTGACAATCCTCGCGGGGCTAAGCGGTTTGCAAATGCACGAACGGAACGGGTTATTAAAGTCCCTGATAGTCAGGTTTTTCGCAAAACATCTGACAATTTACGCTCTAAAGGAATCACATATCTATTCATCGAAGGGCAGCTCTGTAGTCTTTAAATGCAGCTTTCTTTATTGAAAACTGTATGTAATTTAATTAGTGGTCCGATCGTATAACCACCATAAAAAATCACAAACAAGCCCGACTGAACTACTTCAACCGGGCTTGTTTAATGGTGAACAGTTACTAGTTCTTATGGGCCGCGATCGCACCTGCCAACAGAGGTAATGTCGCCACATCAACCGGAGACATTGCAGGGACAAAACTAGGGATTTCTACTTTTGCATCTTGCTTCGTCAGCTTATTGAATAAACGCTGAGTATTCGGGAAGTTCGCCGCAGGAAGAGTAAGGTAGCGGTTGTATGGCACCACATCTTCACCAAATGCCTGAGCATATTCCGGTGTCTCAACCATTGCCGTCACAAAGGCTTTCAGACCTTTAGTCGATAGGATTTGGTTATATTTACGAATTTCAAGCTGATCTAGTGGCGCACGACCGAGAAAGTGCTTGGTCCCAAGTTCAATAACTTTGGTATTCGGATAAGGCGTATAGAACTCCTTGAGGTAAAGCTTCGAGGAACCAAGGTTCTGAACAAACTCACGCAAGGTGATTTCGCCATTCCGCAGTCGGCTTTCCAGGGAAACGAATTCCTTTTCAGCGACATAAGGCGTGATGTCCCGCTCAAACACTTGACGATAAGCAGCACCGATGACAACTTCAATGTTCGCTTTTTCAGACAAGTTGGTGAGTTTAAACACCTTAGTTTGTTCGCGCTTTTTGCTAACGCCTTGAGCGATCCGGTTGATTTGGTCTGGAATCGCCCGATCGCCGCCGACAGAACCAAGTTCAATAAACCGTTCCGTTCCAGGCGTTGGAGTGGTCTGCGCCATACCCCGATCGCCAATGGTTCCCATCCGATTCATCCGAGCCGAATAGCCCGCTGCCGTGACATAGCGCTCATAAGGAACCGTGTCCTCAGAGAAACTGCTGTAATACTCTTCAGTATCCAAAATCGCATCAACAACGGCATAGAAGCCCTTCTTGGCGGAAATATCGAAGTACTTATTGGTTTCATTCCGACCATAAGTAGGACGGCCCAACAGACGACGATGGAGATACTCGATCGCCTTCATTACATAGAGCGGTGTCCAATACATTTTCAGATAGACACTGGACTTGGCCAAACGACGAATAAACTCACGAACCGTAATTTCGCCGTTTTCCAGCTTAATTTCGTCAACCGTCAACCGCTGTCCCGAATACAAATCACGCCCAAAGACTTGGAAATAACAGGCTTTAATCAGTTTCTGAGCTGAGCTTTCAGAGAATTTAACGCTAACCCCTTGGCTAGACGGAGAGCTAAACGCCTTAGATCCTCTACCAGAGATTCCCGTAAAACTAGGCTGCTGGTCAAACTTGAAGACTTTTGGCCCCAGGCTACCGGGATTGACACCCCGAGCGGCTGGGTTGCTGACTTGGTTGTTGATACCGGGACCACGGGTAATCAGCAAACGACGGGTATCTTTGCCAAATGGAGCCGGGTTGCTGTTGGGATTGCGGGTTTCCTTGGGGAAAATCGCACCAAATTGGTTTTCGATCGGATCATTCCCACGACCGTAGACATGTTGTTCAGGCAGCGGTTGATCATAGGCCGCAAACGTAGTGATGAACTGAGGCACCTTGCGGAACGGAGCGCTGTAATTAAACAGATCCTGCTGTGGTCCCCAATTTCGGCATTCTTGAGCTTCTTGTCCCAATCCACGAAGGTACGGAACTGTCTCTTCACCGAAATAATCCGCGTACTCATTCGAGTCTACTAACGCATCAACCAGCTTGCCTAAGCCGCCAGCCGAAACAATGGAGAAGTATTTCTGAACTTCTTCACGGGAGGATGGACCTCGGCCCAGAATGTGCTTAAACGCAAGTTCTAGGGCGCGGCTGTTGATAAAGGGTAGGAAGAACTGGCTGCGATACAGTGGCGATTTACAAAGGCGACGAACAAATTCCTTCATGGAGATTTCGCCGTTCTTAACCCTGGATTCCAGGTCAGAAATGCTCTGAGAATAGGCTTTAGTGATGTCGCGTTCAAAGACTTGGCGGTAAGCCGCCTTAATGACATCGTTCTTTTCAACCCCAGACAGCCCCGTCTTCATGACAAACTTCTGACGACGTTCTGACGCGTTGAAGTAGATCTGAGGTAGTGATAGACCTTGCAAGTCTTTAGAGGTCCGCTGACGAACTTTATTCGAGGGGGTTGGAGCGCGGAATTCGTTGATTAAAATCGTGAAATATTGATCAATAATTTCAGCCGCTTGAGCATCATTCTTAAAGTAAGACAACGATGCAGAGGCCATTTCTTGGAGGGCAACGATCGTGGCCGCAGTGGAGCAAGCCGCTTCGATAATGTCGCGCAATCCTCGAGTATTCACTTCAATGATGCTAGGGTCGCCCGCAACAACAGCGTAGGTGACATACCGCAGGAACCAACTCATGTCCCGCAAGGACTTAGTCATATTCCCAGGACCGTAACGCCCCACGTTAATCGGACGAAATCCGGGTGGAATGGGACTGCTATTGGAGGTAAACGCCGCCTTGAGTCCACTGAGTCCTTTACCTCCGCCGGAGGGCTGAGAATAGGTATCTGTCCCGAGTTTCATTCCTTCGCGGGTCGTGAGAACGGTGCCTGCGATCGTCATAATAGGCGCTTCCACGGGCTTCTCTAGGAACGCCATGGGTGAGCCGCCCGTAAAAATTCGATTGGCCGCACGGGACACAATCAGCTCTGAGTACCTCGTCAAAACTTGGGCGATTTCAATTCGCTTTGCACCGGATGCAAAGTACTGAACAAGCTGGTCGAGTTCCCCTTTTGCCGGAAAGCGATCTTGCTGCTCGGCTTGGGAAATCGTGGTTAGAGCGACAGTTTGATAGAGTTGTGGGCGGGCCAAAGAGCTTCCACCACTTGCCTTAACACTCATTGGATTCTAAAGCTCCCTACGGATCGTTAACAGCATTGAAGTC
>JAYUEW010000010.1:0-2492 GCA_043739045.1 Synechococcales cyanobacterium | reverse complement strand
TCAGATTTTTGCAATGTTGAAGACGGAGTTCCGATCGGCGATCGTCGGTTATGAACTCCTAGACAAGAAATCATACAACCGCTTTTTTCAACATCTGCCCCCTCGTCCGCCACAGATTCACCAAGGGGTGCACGCCTGTTCAACGGAAGAGGTTTTAGAATTTACCGAATCAATGGATTTTTTGCGAACCTTATTACAGGTGTCTGGCGCGCCCGTTGAAGCGTTGGTAGCGGCGACATTGCGAGAAGTGTATCGCTTGCGTAAGGCCGATCGGAATTGGTTGGTAGCGGCGGGGCGGATGTTGAATGTGTTGTTAAAAGATGATTACGACAGGTTATGTATGATTTTGGGGCAGGTCCATTTGTAGAATGAAAATTGCTCATCGGTCAAGTCCAAAACGGGTTTGAGGTCGATCGTGTCGCTTGTCATCATACCGGATACACTATTTAGAGTTTGCTTAAGATGAAGACTGAAGATTGTTCGCTATTCTGAGTCCTATTCCATTGCACGATCTTTAGAGGGTATTCCTGTGCGCGTGTTCACGACTATTGCGGCGTTGCGTTGTTATTTGGCTCAATGCCGATCGTCGTCTGAGGGCACGATCGGATTTGTGCCGACAATGGGAGCATTACACGCTGGACATATCAGTCTGATGCGACGCGCAAGGCAGGAAAATCAGTGGGTTGTGGCGAGTATTTTTGTCAATCCATTACAATTTAATCCGAGAGAAGATCTCGCTGAATATCCCCGATCGTTAGATACCGATCGTGATCTTTGCGAAGCAGCGGGGGTGGATATCTTGTTTGTCCCGACTCCGGAAGAACTAGGGATTCCGATCGATGGCTCGGCTGGAATTGAAACCGACAAAACGCTGGTTGTTGTGCCCGATTCATTTACATCAAAGCTCTGTGGTGCGACGCGTCCGGGGCATTTTGATGGAGTCGCTACAATTATTACAAAATTCTTGAATCTAATTCAACCTAATGCAGCATATTTCGGCCAAAAAGATGGTCAGCAGCTTGCGGTGATTCAACATTTTGTTAACGATCTAAGTTTCCCGGTTGAAATTGTTAGCTGTCCTATTGTTCGCGAAACCAGTGGGCTAGCAATGAGTTCTCGTAATGCCTATTTGACTCCAGAACAAACCATAACAGCTACGAATTTATATCGTTCTCTACAAAAAGCCGATCGTCTTTTTAAACAAGGCCATTATCAAGCGAATGAATTAATCAATAGTGTACGTTCTTCACTGGAATCACAGCCTGATATTCAAGTTGAATATATTGAATTAGTTGAACCCACAACATTACAACCTTTAAATTGCATCACTGAAAATGCATTACTTGCGATCGCAGCAAAAGTTGGGACTACTCGCTTAATTGACAATATTTTGCTTCGGACTCGCAAACCCATTATGGCGATCGATGGTCCGGCGGGCGCGGGAAAATCGACGGTCACAAAGCAAGTCGCTCAAACTCTAGGATTATTTTATTTGGACACGGGGGCAATGTATCGAGCGATTACTTGGCTCGTGATGAATTCGGGAATTTCGATTATGGATGAACCCGCGATCGCTGAACTCGTTGGCACTTGTCACATCGAACTCACCCCTGAAAAAGTCGAAATTAACAATCAAGACATTACCCTAGCCATTCGCACCCCTGAAGTTACGGCAAATGTATCCGCCATCGCTGCTCAATGCGCCGTCCGTAAATCCCTCGTCCGCCAACAACGGGAATACAGCCGTCGGGGTGGGGTGGTTTTGGAAGGCCGTGACATTGGAACCCATGTGTTTCCTGATGCTGAAGTAAAAATCTTTCTCACGGCCACGGTGGAAGAACGATCGCGCCGTCGCCAGAAGGATCTAGAACGTTTAGGCCAACCCATCCCCAGTCTTGATCAACTAATTGAGACGATCGCAGAACGGGATGCAAAAGACAGCACCAGAGCGATCGCACCTCTTAAACAAGCGATCGATGCGATCGCCGTTGTCACTGACGGAATGACGATTGAGCAAGTCGTCGATCATTTAGTCAAACTCTATCAACAAGCCCAGTAAGCCCAAGTCCGCATTGCACAACACCGAAACAAAAAAGGGGCAATATGCCCCCAAGTTGAACCCACATGAATGAAAAATACAGCGTATTTAAGCCGTCGCTTTAGTACGCAAGGCCCATGCTGCGTGTCGTCTCAGCACCCAGGTAAACCCGGATACTTAAGAAGTCTGTTGGGCAAGCCGTTTCGCAACGTTTGCAACCAACACAGTCTTCAGTACGAGGAGACGATGCAATTTGACCTGCACGACAACCATCCCAAGGGACCATTTCAAGAACGTCCGTGGGACAAGCTCGAACACACTGGGTGCATCCGATGCAGGTGTCATAGATTTTGACGGTATGAGACATAGTATGAAAGGCTCCAGATCAGTGCGCTTGCAACATCTATAGTCCGGCGGACTCGCTTAGAATTCGGTCATACCAAAGGTTATGCCT
>JAYUEW010000009.1:0-12184 GCA_043739045.1 Synechococcales cyanobacterium | reverse complement strand
GATCGCCGAAGACGTATCCAGCAAGTACGTGCCGCCCCATGTCAATATTTTTTATTGCTTGGGTGGGATTACGCTGACTTGCTTCCTTATTCAGTTTGCAACTGGATTTGCGATGACATTTTATTACAAGCCAACAGTGGCTGAAGCATTTACATCTGTTCAGTTCATTATGAATGATGTCAACTTCGGTTGGCTGATTCGTTCCGTCCATCGCTGGTCCGCTAGCATGATGGTTCTGATGATGATCTTGCATGTCTTCCGCGTGTACTTGACGGGTGGTTTTAAAAAGCCCCGTGAGTTGACCTGGTTGAGCGGCGTTGTGATGGCAGTGCTGACTGTATCCTTTGGCGTGACGGGTTACTCGTTGCCTTGGGATCAAGTGGGTTATTGGGCTGTCAAGATTGTGTCCGGTGTACCGGAAGCTATTCCTGTTGTGGGCAGTCTGATTGCAGATTTGTTACGCGGTGGAGCTAGCGTAGGTCAATCGACACTGACTCGCTACTACAGCGCACATACGTTTGTGTTGCCTTGGTTGATTGCAGTATTTATGCTGTTTCACTTCCTCATGATTCGTAAGCAAGGAATTTCTGGTCCTCTGTAAATTTTAAGCTTGTTAGTTTAAGAATTTACTACTAGATCTCTCACCCATAGGAGCCTTTCCATGACTACTTTGAAAAAGCCGGATATGACCGATCCAATCGTCCGCGAAAAGCTGGCGAAAGGCATGGGTCACAACTACTACGGTGAGCCTGCTTGGCCTAACGATTTGCTGTACATGTTCCCTGTGGTAATCATGGGCGCATTTGCGTTGATCGTTGGTTTGGCTGTATTGGATCCCGCACTTGTCGGCGAGCCTGCTGATCCGTTTGCGACTCCATTGGAAATTCTTCCTGAATGGTATTTGTACCCCGTGTTCAACATTCTCCGTTTGGTGCCGAATAAGCTCCTTGGAGTTGTGCTGATGGCTTCTGTACCTTTGGGTCTGTTTACAGTTCCTTTCTTGGAAAGTGTGAACAAGTTCCAAAACCCATTCCGTCGTCCTTTGGCGATGACTGTGTTTTTGTTCGGAACAGCCGTTGCGTTGTACCTCGGTGCAGGCGCGCTCTTCCCGGTTGATAAGGCGCTGACTTTAGGTCTGTTCTAAATCCAAACCTTAACCCTCGAAAAGCTTGCCTGAGTATTACCTTTGGCAAGCTTTTTGTTGAACAAAAATAGTTAATACAGGCCCGATCGGGGATTGCTTGTGTTGATTTGCCGAAGTTCTTCGTAGAGTTCGGTTTCACGATCGCTCAATGCTTTGGGCAGCGTGTATTGCAATTCAACAATTTGGTCGCCCCGATCGCCATTACCATCGGGATAGCCTTTTTTCGCCAGACGGTAGCGCTGTCCAGATTTAACGCCGGCGGGAATATTCATTCGCACGAGACCGTCGAGGGTCGGCACTTCAATTTCTCCGCCCAATATGGCTTCTGGCACCGTCAATGGCACCTGACACACCAAGTTCACGCCATCAAAACGATAAAATTTGTGAGCCACTAGGTCGATCGTCAAAAACAAATCACCGCCATTAATTCCTTGGCCTTCAAGCCGAATCCGCTGTCCTGCGACCAATCCACTGGGCATGGTCACTTCCAGTAAGCGTCCATCTTCAAGCCGAATTCGCTCTTTTCCACCGTTATAGGCTTTTTCCAACGGCACAGTAAGCTGGGCTTCGGCATCGCGAGGCTGGGGTTTGCGGGGGGCGGGTGCTTCGGGACGATCGTTGTTTATTCGCTCGTTTTTACTATCGGGGGTTTGCCAGCTTGGTCCCCAATTGTCATCACGGGGTTTGCTCGTACCCCAGTCATCATTACGAGATTGATTAGGGTTTTCGACATCTCGGCGCGATTCTGAATTACGAGCTTCATTGAAGGCATTTGGCCGGGTGGTCGGCTCGTTAAAATAGGTGTCACGGCTATTTCCTCGACTGTTGGGCCGGACAGCATTACTTGAATAGTCACCGTTGCCGGGGTTGGGCCGATCGGGGTTGCGGGTTGGGCGACCTCCTTTACGAGAACTTTCCTGGTTATTCAGCACGGTGTCGAAGAACTCATTGAAGTCTCGAATTTTGCTGAAGTCTTCTTGCGATTCTTCTTCGCTTTGGTTGCCTGGTTTCGTCTTGAAAAAGTCCCAGGCTTTGTTAACACCCGAAAAGCCCTTTTGTTTCCAGAAGTTGCCGAATTTGTCATATCGAGCGCGACGATCAGGATCTGAAAGGACTTCGTAGGCTTCATTAATATCCTTAAAGCGTTCTTCCGCTTCTTTATTTCCCGGATTCATATCTGGGTGATAGGTTCGAGCTAGGCGACGATAAGCACGTTTAATCTCATCGTTCTCAATGTCACGATCGACACCTAGAATTTCATAGTAGTTGCGGAAGTTTTGCATAGGAACTGAATCAGGCTATTAATCAACGGAGAACAAGGCAATGGAGATGGCTACCATTCATCACCGTCCCAGTTGTCGTAATCATAGTTAGGCTTATCGGGTTTCCTGGTCCGATCGCGAGTCTCGTCGCCTCGTCCCGGATTCCGAACATCCCGAGCCTCGTTGGGATTGGCCTGACGGCGGCTACTGCGATCATCGTAGCGATCGTCTGGGCGTAAATTCGATGATGGCCGATCGTCATAGCGATCGGGTTCACGATTGGAAGAACGATCGTCATAGCGATTATCATTACGAGAATCTGGCCGATCATCATAGCGATTGGTATCGGGATTAGAGTTTCGATCGGCATACCGATTATCATCACGGTTCTGATTACGAGAATCTGACCGATCGTCATAGCGATTAAAATCACGGTTATTAGAACGATCGGCAGGCGACTTATAATCTCCGCTATTTACGGAACGATTTCCAGCAGACCAATCATCAAAGGACGGATTCCGGCTGGGTGGCAATGCGCCCGAATTCCCATAACGTCCCGTGCCATATTGGTTTCCGTAGTTGTAAGAACCGGAATTGTAGTCGTAGCCACCGCCGCCATCTCGACGAGAGTTGTAATCGTTGTAATAATCGTCATCGTCATCCAAGAAGAAGTCTTTCACTGCCTCGAAGAATCCGCCTTCTTTTTCGTATTCTTGGTTCCGATCGTAAACTTCCCGCTGTAAGTCAGATAACGCATCCTTGAGATCCGCTTCTGTAATGTCAATCAGCCGCTCATCATTATCGCCTAATGCTTGGCGGAGCCGTTTGTTGAGGGGTTCAATCCGCGATCGGTAAGGAGCCACAAAATTCATGCCAAAGTCGAGGGTCGCTTCTCGCAGTTGGCGTTCGGCCTGGACCACCATAGCCTCTGCTCGGTTGCGTTTCTCGACCTTTTCTCGGCGTAACCGATCGCTATCGGCGTAAACCTCGGCATCTCGAATCATCATTTGTACTTCGTCAGGACTCAGAGTGGATGCGCCCTGAATCGTGATGCTTTGTTCGCGGCCCGTGGTCCGGTCCATGGCCGTAACTTGTAAAATACCGTTGGCATCAATATCGAGAGAAACCTGAACCTGAGGAATCCCACGCGGTGCAGGCGGAATTCCCATCAGCTTAAATTTACCCAGGGTTTTATTTCCATTCGCCATTTCCCGTTCGCCTTGGACGACATTAACTTCGACAGATGTTTGATTATCTTCAGAGGTAGAAAATACATCCGATCGCCGCACTGGAATAGTGGTGTTGCGTGGAATTAGCTTTTTCATCAAGCCGCCAACTGTTTCAAGGCCGATCGAAACCGGAGTCACATCCAACAGCAAAATATCCTTCAGTTCCCCCGCCAAAACGCCCGCCTGAACTGCCGCACCGATCGCCACAACTTCATCAGGATTCACATTTTGATTGGGTTCACGACCCAAAATCGATCGGACCAATTCCTGCACTATGGGCATCCGAGTCCCACCGCCCACCAAGACGATTTCATCAATGTCGCGGGGGGTAAATCCAGCATCGCGCAGAGCTTGCTTAACGGGAAGCCGCAATCGACTGACTAGCTCACTACACAAGGCTTCAAATTGCGATCGGGTCAGGCGCGTTTCAATATGCTTCGGTCCATCCTCAGTTGCGGTGATGAAGGGCAAATTAATATCCGTGACATTCACCCCAGACAGTTCAATTTTGGCTTTTTCAGCAGCTTCTGTCAGACGTTGGAGAGACTGCCGATCGCGCCGCAGGTCAATGCCTTCTTCTTCCAAAAACTGCTCAGCCAGCCAATTGACGATCGCCATGTCAAAGTCGCCGCCGCCAAGCTGGGTATCGCCACTGGTCGATCGCACTTCAAAAACGCCATCCCCAACTTCCAGTATGGACACGTCAAACGTCCCACCGCCCAAATCGAAGACGAGCACCAATTCACTCTGACGACGATCGAGACCGTAGGCCAAAGACGCTGCGGTTGGTTCATTGAGAATCCGTTTGACATCTAAGCCCGCAATCCGTCCGGCATCGCGAGTGGCTTGCCGTTGGGAGTCATTAAAATAGGCTGGAACGGTAATGACTGCACCTGTTACGGGTTCACCCAGATACCGCGATGCTTCTTCCGCGAGTTTCCGCAGCACCATAGCTGAGATTTCTTCCGGAGCAAAATCCCGATCTAGTCGCGGACACTTAATCTTAATGTTGCTATTTTCGTCTCGGCGCACCGTATAGGGCACCTGCTTGTCTTCGGGTGTTAATTCGGTGTGTTTGCGACCAATGAAGCGCTTGACATTGTAAAACGTATTTTGAGGATCCAATACAGACTGGCGACGGGCGAGTTGACCCACTAGACGATCGCCGTCTTTGCTCATACCCACGACCGAAGGCGTTGTCCGCATTCCTTCCGCATTGGCAATGACAACAGGCCTGCCCCCTTCCATGACAGCGACAACCGAATTTGTGGTGCCCAGGTCGATCCCTACGACTCTTCCCATTGTGTGCGGTACTCCAGAACTGTGAATGATCGCGGTTTAATTTGCTCTAAGGCGATTTTTTGATCTAACTTTTGGTCTAAGGCGATCGGATCCTCCTATTGTATCTTGCCGACTGGAAGTGACACCCTTTTGCTTAAGAGTTTGTCTATCCATTGGTCTTATCCTAAGCATCGTACCTCTTCAACTGACAGTCCGGTAGTTTGCATCATCGATCGATCGTCCATCGCATCCAGCAGACATTCAGGTTGTTATTTAGGTTGAAAACAATCGTCAATATCTATCATTAATAAATATTAGACATAGATTTGGACATGGGTATTGTTTTGCACACCATGTTTTGCACACCATCCCTTCAAAGATTCAGATAAGTCACTAGCGCCTCAAGCTTGTCCCAACCCGCCCCACTTCGCAGAACCGATCGGGCCAATTCAACCCCCTCTGCCACTTCCGTCACCCGATCGCCCACCGTCAATACCAAAGCCGCATTCAAGGCCACCGCATCCATTTGGGCAGGCGTGCCTTTTCCCTGAAGCACCGATCGTAAAATCGCCTTATTTTCGTCCACATCCCCGCCCTTCAGGTCTGCAATGGTTGAAAGCGCCAATCCTGCCCCACGAGGATCATGGGTTTCCAGCGTAACGTTACCCGATCGTAAAATCGCAAAATCATTCAGATCTCCCAGACAAGCCTCATCTAACCCTTCTCGTCCATAGACCACGACTGCACGATCGACCCCAAGCAATCCTAAAGCTTCGCCCATCGGCTGCAACAATCTTGGATCTGAAACTCCAATCACTTGCCCCGTCGGATTCATCGGATTTACCAACGGACCCAATAAATTAAAAACAGTCCGAATCTTTAGCGCCTTCCGCATCCCCGCCACCGCCTTCATTGCCGGATGCCAACCTGGCGCAAACAAAAACGTCACCCCAACATCTTGAAGGGCTGATCGAATTCGAGAGGGAGGCGCTGCAAAATTTACCCCTAACGCTTCAAGGACATCCGCCGAACCCACCCGACTCGACGACGATCGGCCACCATGTTTCGCAACCTTCACCCCCGCCGCCGACACCACAAACGCGACTGCTGTTGAAACATTAAACGTATCAGCACCATCCCCCCCCGTACCACAGGTGTCCACTACCGGACATTCATGACTCGTGGGACTCCCAGATGACAGCGACTTCAGCACCCTCGCCATCCCCGCCAACTCCACGCCTGAAAACCCCTTTCCATTCAGCGCCACCAAAATTGCCCCAGATAACAAGGGATCGATCGCCTCCGCCAGCCAACCCCGCATCAGCAAACTAGCCTGCTCAACCTGAAGCGATTCCCCCGCCATAATCTGCCGTAACAGTCCAGACCAATCCTGTTGAACTAGGTCTTCAGAAGAGGCAAAATTCATGTTCGAGGAGTCCATAGTAAATATAGGAGTAAATGCAAATGACTAAGGCTGCTTCGACTGAGCCTGATAAATATAAAAATTACCAAATATTCCAATGGTTTCCAAATCGTAGCCCGTGGGAATTGGCATCAACGACAAAAGTGGCATCACATCTGGGGGCAACACCGATCGGAGCGATAAACTGGTTTGATAACGACTGAAGAAATAATAATCACGACGTTCTGTATTTTCACGAATCATCTGCTTAACCGACCCCTTATTCTGCTCTAAAAACCTAGGACACTCTTCCCCAAATCCCGACGGAACCCGACTACAAAGTTCGGTCTTCATCTGATCTAACGCATAAGCCTCAAACTCGTCCGGGCCAGGGTTCGTTAAAACCATCAATCCACCTAGCGCCCCTACTCCGATCGTCAACCCCAGTCCCCAGAGACATCCTTTCATAGTGTATTCTCACGGCCAACGGTAAAGTCAGCGATCGTTACAATCCCTCCTCCCATACAGTATCAGCAAAAAACTGGAACGGGGCATTCCCAAATCACTGTCATTACGATATAGTGGTCTAAGTGCAATGGCGGGCGTCGCCAAGTGGTTAAGGCAGCGGCTTGTGGTGCCGCCATTCGGGGGTTCAAGTCCCCTCGCTCGCCCTCGTAAATAGGAAGTATCCTCAAAAAAGAATCAGGCCTTGGCTTGGTTCTTTTTTGTATCAAATACTCCAACCCACTGGATGCGTTCTGTGGAGTTGTTTTTCTTCAACTTCTTTAGAGCTAACCAGGAACCTTTGGAGGCTCAGATCTTGTTTATTCATAACCTTCGAGTTGCTTGTAACAACTTGTAACGTATAATGACGACAAGTTTAGTTTAGGCTTCCGGATAGGCCTTTAGTGGTCTTGGTAATAAAAAAGTCTTTTATTCACCCCCATTTATCTAACTTAATTGTCTTAATACACATCTACCCGCCTTCCTTAGAGAATCCGTGAGATGATGAATTGACTGTTTTTTGCCTAACTTTCCCCACTGGATTGGAATGCTGCAACTGCCTGAATCCCCGCGTGTGAAAAAGTCTTTAGCGTCTGTCGAGACTGCTTACGAGTCCTGCCGTCAGGTCACCGCAGACTTTGCCAAGAGTTTTTATCTGTCAACAATGTTGATGTCTACCCCAAAACGGAGGGCGATCTGGGCTATTTATGTCTGGTGTCGCCGGACCGATGAATTGGTGGACGGAGATGATGCAGGTAACACCACTAATGCGACCCTTGATGATTGGGGCGATCGTTTGGAAGATCTATTCCGAGGGAAGCCCTACGATGATTTTGACGTTGCGTTGGTGGACACCATTGAGCATTACGACCTAGACATTCAGCCATTCCGCGAGATGATTGAAGGTCAGCGGATGGACTTGTACCGTAATCGTTACGAGACCTACGAAGAACTGGAACTCTACTGTTATCGAGTTGCTGGAACCGTCGGGTTGATGTCTACGACTATTATGGGGATTGATGAGTCCAGCGTGAATGCGCCATGGAATCGCTATCGTCCGCCCTACCTTCCTGAAAAAGAAGCTGTCGCCCTTGGGGTTGCTAACCAATTGACAAATATTTTGCGAGACGTAGGGGAAGATCGCCAACGTGGTCGTATTTACTTGCCTCTTGAAGATTTAGACCGATTTAATTATTCTGAAAAAGATTTAATGAATGGTGTGGTGGACGATCGCTGGCGGGCGTTAATGAAGTTTCAAATCGATCGGGCGCGTAAAGTTTTTGTAGAGGCGGATCGAGGAATTTCCTATCTAAATGAAGATGCTCGGTGGCCTGTTTGGGCAGCATCCATGACCTACAGTTGGATTTTGGGTGCGATCGAGCGCAATGGATACGACGTATTCAACAAGCGAGCCTATGTGTCAACCCGTCGTAAGCTAGCGGCACTTCCAGTAGCATTAATGCGCGCAAAAGTTCTGTAGAAATAATTATATTCAGTTAAATAGCCCTCAGATCAACCGTTTAATCTGAGGGCTATTTAAGTTTAATTTCACTCAGCTTGAATACTGAGATTGGATTATATAAGTCCCGGCATCAAGAGTTCTAAATCTAAGTTAGAGGCCGCTTGAGCTAGAGCCGCTATATCTTCTGAATCGGCTAAATAGGGCAATGTCCCCAAGACCTGAATTCCAGTTAAGGTTTCAATTAAATCTTGACTGGCCCAATTCTCAATCTCCTGATCTGTACAAGGAACAAGACAACTGCGGACAATGCCTAAGATCTGGAGGTTCGATCGTTCAGCTAGAGCCACCGCCGCCACTACTTGTCCGATCGCCCCAAGTTTGACCGGTACAACAATGACGATGCGTAGCCGCCAATCTGCCGCCAGATCTGCCCCAGTGGTCTGGCCGGTCATGGGAGAACCAAGACTACCCGCTCCTTCCACCAAAACCCAGTCATATCGCTGAGTTAAAGACTGATAGGTGGTCCAAGCCCGCTGAATCTCGACATGCCGTTGCTCTTGAGCCGCCGCAATCGGTGGGGCCAGTGGAGCCGTGAAATAAAGCGGATTAATTTCATCGATAGTCTGACTGAGTTTAAACAGCCGTTGGTAGAGTTCCCGATCGCCGTTGCCGGATTGTATGGGTTTGAGAAGTGCGACCGATCGATTGGGCACATAGGTTTGACAATAGGCAAATAATGCCGTTATCAGTACTGTTTTACCTGCATCTGTATCCGTTCCGACAACAAAAAGTGAAGGCATATCCGTTTAGTTGAAATGAATTTGTAACCTTGAAATACTTACTACTGGCTTGCTACTGAATCGTCACAGAGAGCGAGTAGTCTGTTGGGGTGGTGGTGACAATCTCGATTTGATAATCGCCCCCTGGCAACTGGAGTGCACGCCATGCCGATCGATTGCTTGCGTCAGGAACAGGATTGCCGGAGGGACCGA
Source organism: Synechococcales cyanobacterium (assembly GCA_043739045.1). Classification (GTDB taxonomy): domain Bacteria; phylum Cyanobacteriota; class Cyanobacteriia; order Leptolyngbyales; family Leptolyngbyaceae; genus JAAFJU01. Next base: position 2,908 of record JAYUEW010000009.1, on the reverse strand, counting down.
TGACATTAAACCTCGCACCTTGAAGCGTGATTTCCATCGACTGTCCGGCTTTCGCTTCGATGACATAACGTTTTATCTGTTTCTCATTGGCGGTACCTGAGACCACGCCTGTAATTGTGCCAGGTTTGAATAAAATGCGCTCCACAGGTTCCGGTGTTGGGGCTGGTGTTGGGGTCGGGGTTAGGGTTGGGGTCGGGGTTGGCTTGACCGGATCGACAAGTTTTAAATCGATCTTGTAATCTGATTTTTCGACATCTCTGACGGTTTTAAGCTGGATACTATAATCTCCAGTCAACGGCAGTTCCCCCACCCAGCTTGGAACCCGCTTGGCCCGATCGCCCAATAGTTGACCATCCGGACGACTTAAGGTCATCAGGACACCTTCACCACTAATAGCAGCATCTAAGGTTTGGCCTTGTTTGGCCGCAAAGTTGAGGGTCAAGGTTTGATTTGCGGTCAATTTTCCACTGCGGCTAGTGGGTTTATCTGGGGTGATGTCTAGGCTCTCGCTCATTTCCGAGGGCTTGACAATAGGTTTGGGAGTGGGCTTAATGCTGGGCTTTAGAGTGGGGGCGATCGGCGCAACGGTAACGTCCGGTGACGCGACAATTTCAGGTTTAGATGGACGACGCAAGGCCCAAATCCCGATCGCAGTCAACGTAGCCAATCCGATCCCGATTAATGCGATCGCCCAGGGATCGTCCCATAGCGTTGTGCGTTCAGGAATAGCGTTAGGCGATCGTTTCCCTGGTAGAGGAGGCTCTAAGCGGTCGTCATTGTCATGGATCACCGCAATCGTTGCCATAGATGACGGGATCACAGGGCGAGCGGGAAAATTGGAGGATTCATTTGGCGCGATCGTTTGCTGGACACCTACACTGGAACGACCAGCCAAGGCTTGCTCTACGGCGGTCGCTGAGACATAGCGCTGATTTGGCGTAATGCTGAGCATTCGGTTAATCACTTGGGCAAATTCCGGCGAGACTTGACACCAACGCTGCCAGTTCCAAGTCATTGTGTTGTCATCTAGAACTTCTTGGGGTTCGCGTCCAGTCAACAACACGATCGCCGATACGGCCAAGGCATAAAGGTCGCTATTGGGATAGGCATTACCTGTTTGCATTTGTTCAATAGGTGCATAGCCTAGCTTGCCCACCGTGGTTGGGGAGTGATTGGTGCTACTTTGCTGAAGACGAGTGGCTATTTCCTTGACAACGCCAAAATCAATGAGGACCGGGAGCTTATCCCGATCGCGCAGAATCATATTGTCCGGCGCAATATCGCGGTGAATAATTCCTTTTTCGTGGAGATACGACAGTACCGGAAGCACTTGCTGCATTAATTGCACAACTTCCTGCTCGGAGAAAACAAATCCTCGGCTCTTGCGATCGTCTAGAATCTCTCGATACGTCTTACCTTCAACAAAATCTTGTGCTAGAAACAATCTCTGATCTTCCTCAAACATCGCCCGAAACTTCGGGATCTGGGGATGTTCAATTTGATAAAGAATCTGAGCCTCCCGCTGGAAGAGTTCTTTTGATTTGCCCAAGCCATAGCCTGTCTGCGGCGGTGTCAGCTCTTTGAGAGCACATAACTCATTAAAGCGCCCCTGATCTTCCACCAGATAAGTACGACCAAAGCCGCCCTGACCGAGCAGGTTGATTAAGCGATAGCGGTTTTGTAGGACTGTGCCAGTCGGAATCGGTGGTTGCATAGATACGAGGGTGACTTTTAAATCTATCCAAGTTTACCGCCTTGCACTAGGTTTGGAACGGGTTTTGTGAGGGTGGCAGGATCCTAAATTTACGAGTCCGTACTCATGAACGATCGGATCCAGCAAGTAATTCAGTAAGTATGGTCTTAGCTAAGCCTTGACTTCACGGCATCCTGGACCTTCTTACCGTCAGCTTTCCCCTTGAGCTGTTGCATGGCTGGTCCCATCACTTTGCCCAAATCCTTGGCGCTAGTCGCTCCCACTCTGGCAATAATGGCATCGATCGCCATCGCGATTTCATCCTCCGAAAGCTGAGACGGCAAAAATTCTTCAATGATGGCCAGTTCCAAGGCTTCAATTTCGGCCAAATCTGGACGGTTAGCTTTGGTATATTGCTCTATTGAATCCCGACGCTGTTTTGAGAGTGCCACTAGGGTATCCATTTCTTGCTCAGGAGTCAGTTCAGTTTGACCACTAGGACGAACGCTAACTTCTTTTTCGATCAGCACTTTCTTAATGCTACGAAATGTTTCTAGCCGGATTTTATCCTTGGCTTTCATGGCCGTTTTAATATTTTCGGTAATACGATCGATTAAGGTCATGATTTTATTTTCCTGGGTTCACGAACAATCTCCCCAGCATCTTATCGGTCTCTAGGTCATTTAAGACTCTAGGTCATTATTATGTGTCTATGGGTAAGCTAAGTCTATGAAATAAGTCAAGCGGTTGATTTTTAGGAATCTACATTTAACTCTGATTCAAAAATTTTTGTACGGCAAGATTTAGAGGGACTCTAGTAATATATCGAAGGCTCGATCGCTGGACATAAATATCTTACTTTTATCCGGTTGTAATTTTGCGCTGACGATTTCGCGCTAAAATCAATTTCCTTTAGATTTGTTTTTACATCTTTTAGGACTTAGTTTTTCATGTGTTTATTTCATCATCTGGGAGTCCCTAAATCCCGATGCTAACTTTGTGTTCAAAGCGTTTGAGGGCTTGATGTGATTCGTTCTGCAACTTTGACTTTCCCGACCGTTCCGGTGATGTCATCTGACAACAACCGTCTATGCCTTTTGTCTGGAACCTCGAATCTCATGTTGGCCAATGAGGTGGCTCGTTATCTAGGTATCGAACTCACTCCTATGATTCGGAAGAGTTTTGCTGATGGTGAGATTTATGTTCAGATTTTAG
>JAYUEW010000008.1:0-4734 GCA_043739045.1 Synechococcales cyanobacterium | reverse complement strand
AATCACCGGGGTTTCTGTTTGATTGAGAATAATCAATTCAAATTGAAAGCCATTACTCTAAAAGACTTCTAAGCATCCAAGCATTCTTCTCATGCAGGTTCATGCGTTGGGTGAGCAAGTCGGCGGTGGGTTCATCGTGGGCTTCAGAGGCTTTCGGATGGAGCGATCGGGCGGTGCGAACGACGGCCTCTTGACCTTCGACTAGTAGCTTAATCATTTCGGTCGCTTTAGGTACACCTGCGGTTTCAGGAATAGACGTGAGTTCCGCATATTGGCTATAGGTGGCGGGGGCGGGATAGCCTAGGGCACGAATACGTTCTGCAATCATATCAACCGCTAACGCGAGTTCGGTATATTGCGTTTCAAACATTAGATGCAATGTATTGAACATTGGCCCAGTGACGTTCCAATGAAAATTGTGGGTTTTGAGGTACAGCGTGTAGGTGTCAGCCAACAGACACGAAAGTCCTTGGGCGATCGCCTCCCGTGATTCAGGTTCGAGACCAATATCAATAGCTGTTCCCATGGCTGCGATCGACAGCGCTGCTTCTTTTTTCTTACCCATGGTAGATACCTTTTATTAAATCGTTCATTTCTATTTATAGTTTACCATATCGTTCCCGTAGTCATAATGACTATGAGTTATAAAACCTACTTAACAGCTTAGTCAGAGTCAGAGCAAATTGTTACATCTGTTGAACGATTGACATCAATCACATCAAATTCATCGGATCCACATCGATCGTCAAACTAACCCCCGGTCCACAAACCGATCGTAATTCTTCCAAATGTTCCACGGGTGTGGAAGTCGGTCCATTAGTTTCACCCTTCAATAAAACTTGCCATCGATACCGCTGCGCTACGCGTAACACCATTGCTGGAGATGGTCCCAATACCTCGTATCGCCCTTGAGCTAACACTTGTAGCCGCTTGGCCACTTGGTTCGCTGCCGTCTGGACCGCGATCGCCTCTGGACTACTCAGCCGAATTAAAATCACCCAGCCGATCGGCGGATAATGCAAAACAGTTCGGGTTTCTAATTCCGATCGGGCAAACGCGCCATAATCCTGGGCCACCACCGCACCAATTACCGGATGATCAGGGCTATAGGTTTGCAAAATAACGCGACCAGGATCGTCCCCGCGCCCCGATCGTCCCGCCACTTGTAACAACGTTTGACAGGCTCGTTCCGCCGATCGAAAATCCTGCAAATGCAACAATCCATCCGCTGACACAATTCCCACCAACGTCACCTGCGGCAAATCCAAGCCCTTCGTCAACATCTGAGTTCCCACTAGCAAATCGGCTTCACCACGCGCGAACCGATCGAGCAAACTGCGGTGCGCCCCCTTGGTCCGAGTCGTATCACTATCAAATCGTAAAAACGTTAACTCAGGGAATTCCTGCGCCAGTTCTTGCGTCACCCGCTGCGTTCCACTGCCAAAATGCTTGAAATAAATGGAACTACACACGGGACAAATTTTTGGTTGAAGTTGCGTATAGCCACAATAATGACAGCGCAACAGTTCCGTCGCCGTCGCGTGCGTGTGGTGATAGGACAGAGAAACATCGCAATGAGGACATTCCATTACATACCCGCAACTGCGACAAGACACATGGCTACTGTGTCCCCGTCGATGAATAAACAAAATACCCTGCTGACCTTTTTCCTTCATCTCAGCAATTCCATCCCGCAACGATCGGCTGAAAATCGATCGATTTCCTTCCTTCAACTCCAGCCGCATATCCACCACTTCAATTTGGGGTTGAGGCCGATCATGTACCCGTGTCGGCAATGATAAGTATTTAGTCTCCGGGGCAGACCACGATTCGAGCGATGGAGTGGCCGAACCTAGAAGCAAAGGACAATCTTCCAATTGCGATCGCCACTTCGCTACCGTCCTCGCGTGATAACAGGGCGCGGGTTGATCTTGTTTAAAACTAGAATCATGTTCTTCATCTAAAACAATCAATCCCAAATTCGCCAACGGGGCGAAAATCGCACTCCGAGTTCCGATCACAACTTGCGGCTCAAGTTTCAACATTTGTCGCCAAGTGTCATAACGTTCCCCCTCAGAAAGTGCACTGTGATAAACCCAAACCCGATCGCCAAACCTGGCCCGAAATCGATCGGTCAACTGTGGAGTGAGTCCAATTTCCGGCACTAAAACCAATGCTGATTTTCCGGCCATTAACAGAGGTTCGATCGCCTGTAAATACACCTCTGTTTTCCCTGATCCCGTCACCCCATGCAGCAAAATAGTTGCACAACTTTTATGATCTTGAATCGATTGCACCACCGACACCTGATATTCCGTCAAGATCTTCGGCAAGTCGGACCCCACAGTATGAATTTCCTGACGAAGTACCTCGCGAGATTGAAGCACAATCAACCCTTTTTTCTCTAATGTCTTAAGTACGCTCGAACTAGATTTAGTCTGAACTAAAAGATCCTGAACCCAAGCCTCACCGCCCATACGTTTTAGGCATTCCAAGATTTCTCGATGCCGATCGTTCAATTGCTCATCAACATCACTAACCAATATCGCTGCTTGCTGCTGTTTTGGACGAACCGTTTGCGGCGGTTGCAAATAACTATCAACCAATCCCGATCGAACCAACTCCTGAACAACCTTCCCTAAACCCTTAACTTTTTGCTGTAGAAAACGCCAAGAATAGTCACCACTTTTACTTTTAGAGAGCAAATCTAGCACCTTCTGAGCTTCGGGAGACACGGCCAGATTGCGATTTAAAGTATTGTTTTGGTTGGATCGTAACTTAAGTCGGCGTTGCGATCGTGATAACAATGCTGGTGGCAACGCAGCTCGAACCACTTGTATCAATGGAGTTTGATAATACTGCGCGACTCGATGCAACAGCGTCCAATAATGCTGAGGAAAAAATCCCGAACTCACCACCGCACTAATGTTACGAATCTTTTCAACATCTAAACTAATTGAATTCTCATCAAAATCCACTGCCAGTGCGATCGCCCCAACCTGTTGTGTACCAAAGGGAACAGATAAAATGTCTCCCACTCGGACCACTAAATCAAAGGGAATTTTATAGGTATACAAACCCTGTGCACCAGGACAATCGACTAATACCTGAACCCAACTCCGATCGCTACTCATCCAGACATATTCCCAACTTAAGAAATCTATTATAAATCTTGAGAAAATCCATAAAAGAACTTGTAATACTAAACAAAGTCAAATGGTTAATTTTAAGTATTCACTGAGTAGATCTTAAATTTTTTCAATCCACGACTCGCGAACTAGCTTCTGGTCTAAGGTCAGAATTCTAATCCATTTCCCACTTAAAAGAGGACTTACTGCTATGACTATCACAAAACTTAGTAAGGATAAGAATTTGACTAGATTTATAGACGATTAGAAAGACAAAGTTCTAAACTGCTTCTCTATAGAGGATAAAAGTCAAACGTCAAATTATTGGAATATGAAAAACATCGCGGAAGTTACTGAAATTAATATTTCGCTATATTTTTTAAGAAAAAGGTAGTTCGATCGGACAAGCACAGCTCGCTAGTCATTTCAAAATGACCTAGCAGAAATTTGAATGTAGGGTGTGTTCTAGGCGATGTACAAATCAAAAAATGATTCACTCGAACCTAAGATTAGTTGTCTTTATCGCAAAATGATACCTTAATCACGAGGTTCTCTCGTAGGTCTAACTCAAAAAGGAGCGTCATGTCTAACCGTGTTAGCGAGAAATTGATCCAGATAAAAGCTATAAATTCTCTTAATTACTCGCATTGGTGGATCAGACAAGGCGTTGCTCGGACAATTACGCTGGGGAAGAATGAAGATAGGACATCACTTGACTTTCGGGAACATCATAATTGTTTACTTTCTGAGTAGCAGATAAGTGAGTTTGCGATAAGTGAGTTTGCAATGCGACCAAGAGTACTAGAAGGTGTTCAAGACTTGAAAATTTTTTAAATATATACGAAGTCCCATAATTCGTCTTACAATAGAGGGCTAGGTCTCATATAAAATGTAAATTTTTGGGAGATAATGTGATGACAAAAATATGGGTTAATGAACAGCTAGATCCCAGTGGGTTGCTATATGCCTGTATTGCTTGCTGTAATGAGCAACAGGCGATCGATTGTTGCGATTCATTTGAACTGAACTTGACCCAGCAGCAAAAAAGAGCGGGTTGGCTAGTTAGGCGATCGGTTGTAACATCTTGGCGCGATGTGCCTGCCGGGGCGCTTGAGTTGGGCTAGTTCTCCTCATTAAAATCCGGTCAGAATCCAACTTTTAGCGCTACGATTTTTTAAATCAATTAATTCAATTTACCGAGGTTTGCAGAGCAGTGACTTTAGATACCCTTGTAAAACCTGAGGTCGATGCAAACCTCGATACTTTTGCTCCCTTTGATACAGCAGAATTTGATCACTATGTGATGAAAAGCTACGGACGATTCCCATTGACCTTAGTGCGAGGAGATGGCTGTCGAGTTTGGGACGATCGGGGTAAAGCCTACCTAGACTTTGTTGCGGGAATTGCGACCTGCACATTAGGTCATGCTCATCCGGTTATGGTGGAAGCGGTCACTCGGCAAATGCAGACGCTTCACCATGTTTCAAATCTTTATTACATTCCCCAACAAGGCGAGCTAGCCAAGTGGTTAGTCGATCGGTCCTGCGCCGATCGTGCTTTTTTCTGTAATTCTGGAGCTGAAGCCAATGAAGGTGCGATTAAGCTA
>JAYUEW010000007.1:0-8214 GCA_043739045.1 Synechococcales cyanobacterium | reverse complement strand
TGTCAAAGACTTCGGCAGCATCGACGACTTTAAAAAGCAATTTGTCGAAGCCGGAATGCAGCGTTTTGGCAGTGGCTGGGTCTGGCTGGCCATCACGCGAAAAGGCAACCTCGCCATCAGCTCAACCCCCAACCAAGACAACCCCCTGATGGTCAGCGGCATCCCCATCCTTGGCAACGATCTTTGGGAGCACGCCTACTACCTCACCTATCAAAACCGCCGCGCCGAATATTTGGCACAATGGTGGAATGTGGTGAACTGGAATGCGGTGAACGATCGGTATAAGAAAGCGATCGCATAGAGATCCCCCCAAATCCCCCTTGTGAAGGGGGAATAAGAAAAATAAAGAAGTTCACGATTTTCAATTCTTCAATTCTTATGGTTGCCCTCAATTACTACATTTCCCCCGAAGACTATCTTGAAGGCGAGCGTGCCAGCCCCATCAAGCATGAATATCAGCGTGGACTAATTTATGCCATGGTGGGAGCGAAAAAATTCCACGTAATTATCGCAGGGAACATCGCAACTCAACTCAACATCCATTTTGCCAACAGTCCCTGTATTGTCATGTCCTCGGATATCAAAGTGCGGCTCGTTGAGGCGAACTGCTACTACTATCCAGATGTCGTGGTCACTTGTCACCCAGACGACTTAGAAGGCAACGAAGACTTTATCCTCCATCCCAAAGTCGTGATCGAAATCCTATCCAAATCCACTGCAAAATTCGACCGGACAGCAAAATTTGTCGATTACCAGACTTGCCCAGAACTCGAAGAATACGTTCTGATTAGCCAGACTGAAAAACTTGTCGAAGTCCGCACCCGTCAAAACGATCGGTGGGAAACTGAAATTTATACAAATGGCGATCGGATTCAGCTTAAAAGCATCGACTGGAAGGGGCCGATCGATGCCATTTACCAAAAAGTCACTGGACTTGCCACCGAAGAAACCGTAAATTTGTAAGAAATCCCATATGATTGAACACTGTCAAAGTTAGACATATGGGAAAAATCAATGGGGCGAGCTAAGAAGGTTGTACTGGCATATTCAGGGGGCGTAGATACCTCCGTCTGTATCCCGTATCTCAAAAATGAATGGGGCGTGGAAGAAGTCATCACCCTCGCCGCAGACTTAGGACAAGGAGACGAGTTAGAACCCATTCGCCAAAAGGCACTCGACTCAGGCGCGTCTATTTCTTTAGTTGAAGACGTTCAAACCGAATTCATTACAAATTATGCATTTCCCGCGATTCAGGCCAACGCCCTGTACGAAAATCGCTATCCCCTTTCCACGGCCCTCGCCCGTCCACTGATCGCCAAACTCTTGGTGCAAGCGGCTGAAAAGTATGGTGCTGATGCTGTAGCCCATGGTTGCACTGGAAAAGGGAACGACCAAGTGCGGTTTGATGTGGCGATCGCTGCCCTAAACCCCAATATTAAAGTCCTCGCCCCCGCCCGTGAATGGGCTATGAGCCGCGAAGAAACAATAGCCTACGGGGAAAGATGTGGTGTCCCCTCTCCCGTTAAAAAGTCCTCGCCCTATAGCGTTGATTTGAATCTTCTGGGTCGCAGCGTCGAAGCAGGTCCACTGGAAGACCCATACTACGAGCCGACTGAAGAAGTTTATGCCCTAACCAAAAGTATCCAAGACACACCCAACGAGCCGGAATACGTTGAAATTGGGTTCGATCGTGGAATTCCCATCACCGTCGATGGCAAGGCATTTGATCCCGTTCAACTGTTTGTCCATCTGAATAAACGCGTCGGCAACCACGGCATCGGACGCGTCGATATGATCGAGAACCGTCTCGTGGGCATTAAATCTCGCGAAATCTACGAGACCCCAGCCTTGATCATGCTAATCCATGCCCACCGCGATCTCGAAAGCCTAACCCTGGCCAAAGATGTCACCGTCTACAAGCGTGGAATTGAAGAAACCTACAGCCAAATGGTTTATAACGGTCTTTGGTATAGTCCGCTCAGAGAAGCACTAGATGCCTTTGTCAGCAAAACTCAAGAGCGCGTTAGTGGAACAGTACGGGTCAAGCTCTTTAAGGGTAATGCCACGATCGTCGGACGTAAATCAGCCAACTCGCTCTATGCCGAAGACCTCGCTACCTATGGTGCAGGCGACAACTTCGACCATAAAGCAGCTGAAGGATTTATCTATGTTTGGGGTCTACCCACCCGTGTTTGGTCTCAAATAACACGCGGACAGGGGAATTAGTTAAGAATCCACAAGAAAAATACATCTGGATACACTCCCGATCGAGCCTTCGGTCGGGATTTTTATTAGTCTCTTGAATTAAAACAAATTAAACCGCTTCAATTGTGCGTCGATCGCTTTGGGCAAGGATTGATGCAATTGTTTTGCGTCTTGAAAAATCAAACGATTCTGAGTCGGCAAGTCAAATGGGAAATGCCCTGGCACATCCGATCGTTCCATCTGAGTCATCAAAATCTGCTCCACACGCTTACACTGCAACGCATAGCCTGTCTCCACACAAACCTGGGGACTCGGAATCAACTGCGGCATAGCGGCATCTGGAATCTGCGCAATAGATGTACCATCGGCCACATAAAGGAGACTTTGCCGAATCGATCGCATTAGTGGACTATTCAACCGCACTGGCCCATCATCGAGTCGATGAGATTCTTTGAGCGTAATTTCAACCCGAGACTTCTTATTGACTGCCTCCAAAATAGAAATCAACTCATCCCGCAGCAATTCGCTAGACTCGGGGTATGACTGCTGATAAGAGAAGAAAATTACAGGCTCTAAATGTGCCATCACATCCTGCTTTGTAAAATAAATCTCATGACTGCTCAGATCAATATTTGCAATAGCATAGCCGCCACTGCCCTGAATATAAAACTCAACTAAGTCACCTTCTAGGTAGCGCTGGAACCAAGCCGACTGCATCACCACTTCCGAATCATCCAAAAAGTCAGCTCTCAATCCCGACTTCAGCAAACTATTTTTGCTGAGCCGAAGATCATAAGGGCGCTTCTGGAGCTGCTTCAACGGCTCATATTCTTCGATATACCAAGCCTTGAGCGAAATAATCGCCATATCTCTGCCTCATGTGGAATCTGGGAGCCTTTGCATATTTTATACAGAGAATCCAGAGTTGACGCAGAACTGATATAGTACTTATGACCTGGTATCAATTCGATACAAAATTCTAGGGAGTCTGAGCAACCTTGTCGGTTTTGCCCGGATCCTCTGGAAGGCGATCGTCAAAAATCACTACTCGTTGACTTGGATCCACCATATGCGTCTGTTCTTGCAAAATTGCCTTAACCTGACTGGAATCGAAGTTCCGACTAAACTCTGTCTGTATTTGCGCGACCCGAGCTTCGGTCTGTTGAACTTCGCCCTGAACTTCCTTCAATTTTTGGGCCTGGGAGGTTCGGTAGGGAAGTGAGTATACCAGCGTCGAAAGAGCGATCACACTCAATCCCACATTTATACCCAAACGCAAACAGGTCTCAAACGCCACAAGACGATGTTGACGAGAAACTCCTCGTGCATTGGAGGATTTAACAGAGGCTCGGCGGCCAGGGGAGCGTAAGGGAGGCCGTTGTCGAGGTAACTTAGGGTGTTGAGGGAACTTAGGGAGTGCATTCATAGTGGTAAACCATATTATTTATCGAACAGAAAATTATTCTCTGTTCGGCTTTGTAAAGTAGATGCGCCAAATGTCTAGTTAGAAAAGCAAACGTTTCACGAGCAATCATGTGTGAATTAACTTGGACTTCATTCTCACAAGAAAAACTTATGCCGCTAGTGTAGCCTGCGATCGGATAATCGAAAACCAAAGCTCTAGCACCAAAAAACCTAATTTAGATAAAGCTAGTGCCATTTACTATCATTTAAAAAGCTGGCCTTAGAATGCCTGCAATGATCCCAGTTCTCATCATGATCTGATTAAGATAAAAGCCCAGATAGCGAATTAAGAAAAATCCTAAGCGCTATCTAGGCTTTGCAACACACAAAACGCGATCGTAGTTTGGCCGCGTCCCAGCATCTTGTTGTTAGTTCTTGTAGAGTTCAGTCGAGAGACGGAACGCCAAGATACCAGGGATCAATGCGATAAAAATTGCCATCATTACTTGTGAATCGGTCATTTGAGATTGCTCCTAAATAATTTTGAGTCAAAATTTATAGACCACAAAGCCTATATAACTCAGCCCACACTTCCGATTAAACCCTATGACGTTAGGTTAGCGGAATGCAATCGTAACAAAAGGCAAAAGAAAACATAGATTGAATGACATAAATCCAATCTGTATTTGGCCTGAATACCTGACTCAAGATTGTGATTCTTCCCCCTAAGGAGGCATAGAATCGCAGAATCGCGAATCAACGTGATGGTAAGCTAGACATCTAGGCCTTAATGTTGCTTACTAATGCTGGACTCTTTTCATTTTACCGATTTACTTAATCCGACTCAGCTCCTCCCGGAACATCTAACGCCACAATCGTTCTTGATTCTTCCGGTTTTGGTGGCATTAGAGGCCGTACTTTCGGCAGATAATGCGATCGCTCTGGCGGCTATTACTCAAGGATTACGAGATCCAAAGCTAGAGGAAAAGGCGCTAAACATTGGTCTCTTTCTAGCGTATGTCTTACGGATGGTTTTGATTTTAGTTGCGTCGCAAGTCGTTAATCAATGGCAATTTGAGTTAGCGGGGGCAGCCTACCTCTTATGGCTTGTGTTCCAACATTTCACCTCCGCAGAAGACGAAGATGGCGAACATACTGCACCCCGATTTGCAAATCTATGGCAGGCGATTCCGGTATTGGCGCTGACGGATTTGGCGTTTTCCCTCGATAGCGTGACGACTGCGATCGCAGTCTCGAATGAAACTTGGCTAATTTTGCTGGGCGGGACGATCGGGATTATTGCGCTGCGGTTTATGGCGGGACAATTCATGATATGGCTAGAGGAATATACCCATCTTGAGGATGCGGGCTATATCACAGTGTCATTTGTAGGCTTTCGGCTGTTGCTGAGAGTTGTAAATGATAGTCTGGTGCCTCCGGAATGGGTAATGGTGCTGGCGATCGCGGCGGTATTTACTTGGGGATTCTCCAAAAAGCAAGATAAGCAAGTAGGCGAAACGATCGAAACGGTTGCCCCTGACGCGATTGGCTCTGAAGCAATGGAAAACGCAACCGCTGAGAAAATTGGATAGCTGAAAATCGGGAAAGTGATAAACAATAAAAAAGCAGGTTGGGGACGTGAATCCTTGAACCTGCTTTTTTATACGAATTGTTGATGCGGATTACTTATACGAATTCAGTTATTCGTAGATCCATTTCGTCATCGTGGGTTCCCAAGTAACTAATTCCTCTTCCTTGAACCACATCGCGATTTCGCTTTGCGCAGTTTCAATAGCATCAGAACCGTGAATCAAGTTACGACCAATACTTGCGCCGTAGTCGCCCCGAATCGTTCCAGGCTCCGAATTCAATGGGTTCGTTGCGCCGATAATTTTGCGTCCTGCGGCCACGACTCCATCGCCTTCAAGAACGATCGCAACAACCGGGCTAGAGATAATGAAGTCAACCAAGCCGGGAAAAAATGGACGCTCTTTGTGGACACCATAGTGCTGTTCAGCGAGTTCTTTACTGACCTTCATCAGCTTCAGGCCCACAAGTTTAAATCCTTTTTGCTCAAAGCGACCGATGATTTCGGCAACGAGCTTACGCTGAACGCCATCGGGCTTGATGGCAATAAATGTTCTTTCCATGACTACTGTTCTCAAGCTTAAAAGAGAGATTTCCATCCATCAGAGTAGCAGTAAAGGATCTCGGCTGAACAATCGTAAACCGTATAAACTGTATAAATAGTCGCATATTGAATGTGCGCTTAATACTCATTGTTAGAGACGCAGATTTTGGGCAAATGCGATAAGCTTAACCACTCATAGTGTCAATTTTAAGGATTTTAATGATGGCAGGACGCGCAATGGATAGGACGATCGATACAAACTCAACTGTTCAGGAACTAGCTGAGGCTGTTGTCAGTAAGACAGATCATAAGGAGAGTCATCGAACCGTCAGTCCAGAGAAAGCTCAAACTGCCACTGAATCCAATACCGCCAAATCGTCGCAGGCCATAGAACCAGAAGAATGGAGTATTGAACAAAGCGAAGAGCTGTACCGAATCAATGGCTGGGGCGATCCATATTTTTCGATTAATGCGGTGGGACATGTCACCGTTGCGCCTCAGGGATTACGGGGCGGGTCGTTGGATCTTTACGATTTGGTCAACGGGCTGAAGCAACGAAATTTAGAACTACCCCTTTTGATTCGATTCTCCGACATTTTAGAAGATCGGATTGAGCGGCTGAATGCTTGTTTTGCGAAAGCGATCGCTCGGTACAACTATCCCGGCATCTATCGCGGAGTCTTTCCGGTGAAGTGTAACCAGCAGCGTCATTTTGTTGAAAATTTGGTGAAATTCGGTCAGCCTTACCAGTTTGGATTAGAAGCCGGGTCGAAACCCGAACTGCTGATTGCCCTTGCGTCGTTGGATACGAAAGGCGCACTTGTCATTTGTAATGGCTACAAAGATCAGGAGTATGTCGAAACGGCGATGCTGGCCCAAAAACTCGGACAAACGGCGATCGTGGTGATGGAGCAGGTGGAGGAAGTGGAGCAGGTGATTGAAGCGAGTAAAAAGCTGGGGGTCAAACCTGTCGTCGGGATCAGAGCAAAACTCTGTGCGAAGGGCATGGGTCGCTGGGGAACATCGGCGGGCGATCGGGCCAAGTTTGGGCTGACGATTCCAGAGATATTGACCGCTATTGAGAAACTACGAAAGGCTGATTTACTGGATTCGTTGCAATTGTTGCATTTTCACATTGGCTCACAAATTTCCTCCATTAGCGTTCTTAAAGATGCCTTCCGGGAAGCTGGCCACATCTACACCGAGCTATCGCGTTTAGGTGCAAACATGCAGTATCTAGATGTCGGCGGTGGCCTAGGGGTGGATTACGACGGGTCAAAAACGACCTTTGCGGCCTCCAAAAATTACAACATGCAAAACTACGCCAATGATGTGGTGGCGGCAATTAATGACGCTTGTACTCAGGCCAACTTGCCCGTGCCAACCTTGATTAGTGAAAGTGGTCGAGCGATCGCATCTCATCAATCTGTATTGGTGTTTGATATTTTAGGATCGAGCGATGTGGTCGAAGATACGGTTGAACCGATCGTCGAGGGCGATCATTTGATTATCCGCAACCTCCACGAAACTTACGCATCTATCACTCGGGACAATCTTCAAGAACCGTTCAATGATGCGGCGCAGTTCAAGGAAGAAGCAATTAGTTTGTTTGGACTCGGATACTTAAGCTTGCCGGAGCGGGCAAAGGCTGAGCGGTTGTTTTGGTCTTGTTGTCATAAGATTCAGCGGCAGTTGCGATCGATGGATTTTGTGCCAGAAGAGTTGACGGATTTAGAACAGGTCATGGCCTCGATTTATTACATGAATCTGTCGGTGTTTCAGTCGGCTCCAGATAGTTGGGCGATCGATCAACTTTTCCCCATCATGCCGATTCATCGCCTGAATGAAGCCCCGACTCAGCGAGCAACCTTGGCCGATCTCACCTGCGATAGTGATGGGAAAATCGATCGGTTCATTGGCTCTTCTTCACGAGATGTGAAATCGTTGCTTGAAGTCCATACCCTCAAGGAGAACGAACCCTATTACTTGGGGATGTTCTTGAATGGGGCTTACCAGGAGATTATGGGTAATTTACATAATCTATTTGGCGATACCAATACGGTGCATATTCGACTTACGCCCAAGGGTTATGAGATTGAGCATGTGGTGAAGGGTGACACGATGAAGGAGGTTCTGGGCTATGTGCAATATAGTTCTGATGATTTGATTGAGAGTATGCGAAAACGGACGGAGGTTGCGATGGAACAGAAGCAAATCACCTTGGAAGAGTCACAGATGTTACTTCAGCATTACGAACGTTGCTTGACGGGGTATACGTATTTGTCTTCGATGTAAAGCCCATTGTCTTAGAAGGGGTTTGCAAAGTTGAAGGTTGTGACGATCGAGACCCGATCCCCCTAAATCCCCCTTGTGAAGGTAGGGGTGATTCTTTAGAGAGAGGATGTAATCTGGAATGAGTTGAATCAGGTGATTCTTATGACCGTTTCCCTCTTGATTGAGCAGCTAAAGACGAT
>JAYUEW010000006.1:0-8732 GCA_043739045.1 Synechococcales cyanobacterium | reverse complement strand
ACATTAGGAAATGCGATGACCAAAATGAACCTCTGTTTTGTTAGGCTAATGATAAAGCGGCTTTCAGCCTCTGATTAGGATGTCAAACGGGTTCTATATAAAATTTGCACTCCAGGCGATTGTTTTTTGGAGCATTCGATCGAATCCAGGTTTTTGAAACTTGGTTAAAATCCAAATATGTGGATGTATTATTTATGCCAAAATCGCCGTAACATATAGATCGTTTAGATCGTTCGTTTTACTATTGTCCTATGCCCGAAGGCCCAGAAATTCGTCTTGCTGCGGATAAGATTGCCAAAGCGATCGTCAATCAACCGATTACAGAGGTATTCTTTGCGTTTGAATCTTTGCAATCCTATGCTCCAGAATTAGCCCGATCGCAGGTAATTTCTGTTTGTCCTCGTGGTAAAGCATTGCTGACCCGCTTTGATAATGGTTGGACAATTTATAGTCATAATCAACTGTATGGCGTTTGGTATATTCGTAAGGCGAAAACCTATCCCCAAACCAACCGTCAACTTCGTTTAGCAATTCATACCGCTAAAAAATCTGCATTGCTTTACAGCGCTTCTGATATTCTCGTTTTGAATGATGATGATTTAGCAATTCACCCATTTTTGCAAAAACTTGGCCCTGATGTTTTGGATGAGACGAGCACTTTTAAAGACGTGGAAGCTAGACTTTTAGATAAACGCTTCTTCCGGCGGGGTTTTCCAACGCTATTGCTCGATCAACAATTTGTCTGTGGACTAGGTAACTATTTGCGCAGTGAAGTTCTCTTTCTCGCCGGAATTCACCCCACTGCAAGGCCGATCGATTGCACCTCTGAGCAAATCAGAAAATTAGCCCAAGCCATTCTCAATGTACCCCGTCAATCCTATGCAACCAAAGGGATTACAAATAATTTAGAGATTGCTATGGCGTTGAAAGCCCAAGGCAAGCCCCGATCGTTTTATCGTCATTGGGTATTCTCTCGCACAAGTCAACCCTGCTATGTCTGCGGTGATACTATAGTTAAAGATACTGTTGGTGGGCGACGGATTTACTATTGTCCATCTTGCCAAGTTCAGTAGGAATAGCTACTGCGATCGGATCTGGCTTCTGAACCCACTGCCTCGTCAATGGATTAACTGCACGAGTGTAACGTGAGCCTCCAAATGTATGGACTTCTTCAGAAATAAACCTCAGTACGACTTCGCTATCATTTAGTAACCTATGTAGTAACCTATGGTCGATCAGCAAAATAAGCGATACCGATCGGCCATAGGTCAACAACCATAGAAGCGTTCAGCGAAATCTAGATTTACCAGGATTAGACTGTCAACGTTCTTATCTAAAGTTATAACCCACCCCCACCAAAATCCCGACTGCCGTGTTTCCGCTAAGAGAGGCATTCACCGCAGCGGTAGCCGTAAACTGAGAGGATAGGGGTACGTCGATTCCTCCAGTAAGCAAGAAGCCCACGTTGCTATTGTTCCCCGTCGAGATCGACACACCAGCCCCTAGATAAGGCGCAGCACTAAATCCTAAGTTGCTGGTCGGACCTTCTCCAAAACTGAAATCGTAGGTGACGGGTACTAAAATCGTGGTGCTATCGCCAAATAGAACACTCGGGCGAACCGAGAAATTCCGCGTCAGGCCAATTTTACTGATCACCGCAAAGCTGCCTCTCCCTAAAGCCGTGTCTCCGGTACCGATCCCAATATTGCCGCCAATCCCCACGTAGCTAGACCCTGACTGAGTGCTGCGCCCGGGAGATACGGTGGTCTGGGCTAGCGGTAGAGTCAGTGGCTTGGTCTGAGACGTTGGTTCTGTTAGTTCTGGTGTAAGTAGTTCTGGTGCAGGTAGTTCTGGTGCTGTTGTGTTGGATAAATTATTGTTCGGGGTGACTGGGGTTGGATTCATGGGCGTGCTAGAAGGAGCCATCTCTGGAACTGGGCTAACAGGCGTGTCTGTACCAAGATAGGTCGGTGTTGTAGTAGATTGAGCTAGCCGAAATCCCGAACTAAACAGAAATTCTGAAGCAGTGGCTGAGCTATTTTTGAGGGTTAGGGGTTTACCTAATAATGATGCTTTCTGCTGGATGACAGGATTGAGAATTGCTTGGGCTGGTGAATTCTCTGAACGCCAAGTCGATCGAAGTTGGCTCTTCCTATCAATGCTGATTTCTGCGACTGATGGCATTGTGGATGGAGAAACCTGATTCGGCACCGTGTCTATATTAGTCGGTTCGGCCTTGGCACTCATCTCACCCAAGAAAATGCCCAAACAGATAAACGTGAATGGCAGCAAAACTGGTTTGCTTATCTTCAAATTAAGTGTCATATATTTACAATTTATTAGAATTAGGGAAGAGGAAATCTAGGTTTTTATTTGATGTAAACCTATATCCAAATTGTAATGGCTAAAAATTCTATAAACGTCACTATAAAGGGTGAAAGTTTCAGAGAACAAGCTCTATCAATATCACCCTAAAGAAGAAAAACTTCTGATGTTTAACTGAACAGAACCCCATAGTGCACCCTAAAGTCCTTGATGCATATTAATTTCATTCTAATCTTGACTGGTTAATAGGTCTGGAAAACTACCAGATGCTCCTCTTTAGAGATAGACGATCGCTGCCGACTGTACCTAAATAGGAGGATCAACGTCTGGTTAATCAGGACATAATCTTCAAACTATAGAGCGTTTAGAAGATTTAAAAATCACGATACATTTGTTTGGTGTGATACAGAACAGCTCGAAAATGTATCCAAACACTTTACCTAATGGAGATTCCTATGAAACGCTTCTTAACCCTTCAGTCCTTTGCGACCTTTGCAAAAGTGGGTTTTCGATCAATTCAGTTTTCGATCGTTGCCCTTGTCATGCTGCTAGGATTGAATCTTGGCACAGTGAAATCGGCAGTGGCAGCACCAACTTCCGGGGTTAAATCCGTTCCTGTTGCAATCTTTGGTTTAGGTCGGCAAGCTGAAGGTAAAGTTGATCAAGCCATTGGCAAAGCCCAGGGATCAATGAGCAATGCAACTGATAAAACTAAAGGTTCTGCCAAACAAGCCATAGGAAAGGCAAAATCTGATATTGGTCGCATCGAAAGTAACGCCAAGAGTGCCACTAACAAGACGCGAGATGCAGTATCAGATGCGGCAGATAAGGCTTCGGATGCGGCAAATGCAGCAACTGATAAAGTGAAAGATTTGATTGGTAAATAACTATTGTGAGCAATTTTAGAACGCTGAACAGTTTTGTATGACCAACTAACTGTTAAAAATATCAGGAGCATATGCTATGAGTTTCCGTTCCTTATTTTCTATGTTTTCCTTACTCCTCTGCTCAGCCCTATTATTTTTAGGTTTGACTATGGCTCCCTCACTTGCTCTACATAGCAGTGATCAGACAAGTAACAAGAAAAGTGATCGGAGAAGTATGGAGGGCGGTGATCCGACAAAGGGCACTGCACAACTGTCCGAGTCGATGAAAGCAGCAGCAGATGTGGCTGCAAAATCTGCCCCAATGTCGATAGAAGAAATTGAGGAGCGCAACAAAAACGGCCTTAATGAAATTCAGGGCGATGCTGATAAGGATAAAATGTATAACAGCAATACAGATAAGCCGGGTCCAGCGATCGTCAAGGATATCAAAGAAGCAATTAACAAAGCTGAGAAGTAATTAACGTAGCTTGAATCTAATGTTGTAGGCTAAATTTCTCAGTAATTCCCATCGGATGAATAGTGATTAAATTCAGATTAATTCAGGACTGTAATAAATTATTTATTTACTCAACCTTTTTGGACTGAATTTCCTCTATTCATCCCTATTCAATAGGACATTAATCTGCTTGCAACGTTGCAAGAATTGAGTTCACCAAAACATCGTTCTACACTCTCTATTGGCTGAAAAATTTACATTTGGAGAATTCTTACAATGACTGATGCTACTCTTATTCCAACTACCGTAGAGAAATCTGTTTCATCTCGCGAACAGACTATTTCAGCTATTTTTGAAACGCAAAGCATCGTTCAAGATGTTGTGAAACGCTTAATTGAGCGAGGTGTTCCCGCCGAAGATATTTCTGTGATGGGCCGCAATTTTGAATCCACCACTCGGGTGGCCGGATTTGTGACCAAGCGTGATGTGATTTTGGGGGGGTTGAAGCAAGGTGCCATTTTTGGCTCTTTATTTGGCTCAGTTCTCAGTCTGCTGAGTGGTGTTGGAGTTTTATTAATTCCCTTTGTAGGACCAATTGTCGCGGCTGGTCCGATCGGTGCAGTCTTACTGGGGGCCACATCCGGTGCGTTGATCGGCACTGCTAGCTGGGGGCTTGGATCCCTATTAGGAACTTTAGGAATGCCTGCCGATAAAGCAGCTATTTATCAAACATTAGTCTCAGCTGGGGAATATTTAGTGATGGTCGAAGTTCCGGCTGACCGGACAGGGGAGTATCAACTGCTGATTGAAAGCGCAGGTGGCAAGGAAAGTCACACGATCGATCAAGTTTTGCCGAGACCTTGCCCTGGGAAGTGCACTACACCGGATGATTTGACCCCTGAGATTAGAGCGCATTTGTCTCCACTAGCTCAAGAACGATTTATTGAGATCTATAATACGGCGATCGATGATGGTAATGCTAGCGATGCCGAATACGCTGCTTGGGAGGCCATTCGTCAACAGTTTGATGAAGATCAAGATGGAGTTTGGTCTAATCTGAAATCTGAACAATAAAATTTCTGAACAATAAAATTGTGGGAAATGGCAATTTAACAATTATCAATTGAGGCTATGGTGCCATTATTCCAGTATGAAGCTGTCGATCGAGAATGGTAACAGGATTAAATTACTTTACCATTCGCCTAGGAGATTGATGATTTATGTACTTACACCCAGCAGTATCGTCTCATAGTGTTTGGGTGTAAGCTATGTAGCGCGCTTATGACCCTAATCAGCGGCTAGAACCAAAGCTCTGGAAAGGGTCCGTAGTGGTGATAAATGATTGCTTAATTCATAGATCAATTTATAAAGGTTATACCTTGTGATTATTGCACCCAGTAAGATTGGGATATATTTTGATCAAAAGCTTTAATTCGTTAATTTACGTTGTATATCACTAGATAGATAAGGGCAGTACCACAGTATCAGTAGTTTTTCTTAGAATTAGAAATCGTTAAATGGATTGTTTTAACATCACTCTAAATAGAGAGGGCGTACATCATAGGCATATTGTAAAGTATTAATAACAACGGAGAGAGCTATTAATCTTGCCGTTTGAATACAATCTTTGATGTATGCGCGTTCACAAACCTATTGATTTGATGGGTTTAATTACAAAATTTGGAGTCTTTATCATGTCAAGTTCTAATGTCCCTGCTACCACTACTAACGATCGCAATGCTTGGGCTTGGGGATTTACACCTCAATCTGAGGTCTGGAATGGTCGATTTGCTATGATCGGTTTTATTGCGGCCATTGTTACTGAGTTGGTCTCTGGTCAAGGTGTCCTGCACTTTTGGAATATAGTTTCGTCCGTGTCATCTGTTAGCCCTCAATAGACAATTCTAAAAAGGGTTCTATGAGGTCTCCTGTGGTAGTCACTCAATGTGGCGACTCGAAGCATTCCACTTTGACTACACCATACAGAAGTTAGGAAACTACCACGGCAGATCTAGTAGACCAAAAAGGTTCTGAAGGAAATACAATAGTCCAATCTTTACTATCTGACACTATGAGGTGAAGAAAATGAAGTCAAAATCAATGCAAACATCTGAGTTAAATCCACCTGAAAATATCACGCCATCCATAGGCACTACGATCAGTGGGGTGCTGGTCTTGCTACCGCTATCTTTGTTGCTGCTAGGGCTTTATAGTGGTGTGATTAGAATTTAAGCATTTTGTAACTGGCTGAAAGATAATGCTTTGCTTCATGATTTAGTTATGACAGTAAAGCATTATTTTCGCGATTTATTTGAAATAAAAATTCCACTTTTACTGAGAATTTAATTATGTTTTGACAGAGGTGAACGAGCATAAAGATTTGATTTTACGATCGCATCAGTGATACTTTTTGCCCTACTACTACGATCGCAGCGGTAGCGTACTAGAGATTTTTATTTATATACATTACTCTTCAACTTAGATGGTTAATATTAGGATGACTGACCAAAATCAAACTGATAAGATGACAGAGAACATCTCGCGCAAAGAAATGCTCCGCGTTTTGTTATCGGTGTTTATGATCTTGGCAGGGACGTTGCACTTTGTCACTCCTGATCCCTTCGTTAAAATTGTGCCCTCAATCTTATCTCACCCTTTAGCGTTGGTCTATATCAGCGGAGTCTGTGAGATTGTAGGCGGTCTTGGACTGTTACTTCCCCCTGTGAGTCAAGCGGCGGCTTGGGGCTTAATTCTCCTCTTTATTGCTGTATTTCCGGCCAACATTAACATGGCAGTAAATCAAATCGATCTCCCCGGAATCCCCGATTCATCGGTTTTACGCTGGGGGCGGCTGCCATTACAAGCTGTGTTAATTGCTTGGGCTGGGTGGTATATGCGCCCAGACAACCTAGAGCAGCAAGCCTCGCTATTGCCTCGTGGCTGGGTGAAAGTTCTCAGGGAAGATGTGAATTGAAGCCTAGATTGATGGAATGATACATTGCCCTTTCATCGCTTAATAGCTTGTGTAGCTATATGGTATCGATCGTATTTATTTGCCTATCAATTTTTCAGTTAGTAGGACTATCTGCTCAGGATCAGGAGATTGACTTGACTTGCAAATGATTGAACTTACAAATCCTCATTATGATTCTACTGCTTAGAGTTTAAATCTACTTTTGAGAGAGAACTTTATAATATTTTTAAGATATCGTTTTTGTAATTCAAATTATCAGAAATGCAGTTCGACAATTTTGATAATAGGGCTTTGAAAGTCAAAAACATATCTATATCTGAAAGAGGCTATCATGATCAGTTTGATTTCTAAAACAGTTTCAAAGACAATGTCAAAGATTAGTTATTTCATCAACAAGTTTCAGGTAAAGCAATTCTTACCGATCGTTTTTCTATGTCTAATGGTGTTAGCCACTAATGGAAATGCATCTCTATCTAACCCAGATTTATCGAGTAAAAAATCGGTCGATCGAGTAGATGAGCTAGTCCAGAAAGGCAACCCTGAAAGACCTAAAACAACTGGCGAATGGAATGAACAGGCTGAGGAAGTAAAGGGTCGTACTGGCGAAGCAATGAAGAAAATTGGCGAGCAGTCGGCAGATGCAGTTAAGGAATTTGGTGCAATGTATGGAGACGTAGCTGAAAGAAGTAGTGCTGAATTACGTAACAGTACTAAAAGCCGTTAGGTCCCATAAGCCGACGTTGGGTTACTGGATATTGTATGTTTAACACTCCAGTAACTCTAAATCAATCATAAGAATTGCCCGATCGCCTAAATCAGTTCTGTAGTTACCTAAAACACACATAATACATAATATTTTAATAAGGTAATTTTACTAGCTCGAAATCATCCGTCACCGAAATCCTGACCTATGACATCACATCGCCAGTTAAAATGCGTAAATCTTTTACGCGACGATGAGCACTTAAAAATCAAGAATTTTTCCATTCTATGTGATCAATCTCACAATGATATTACAGTCAATAATGCTCCAGCGAAAACAGAACTTCATCGCCCTCTAGTACAGGTTCCACCATTGCCTGAATGTGAGATATGCGTGATTGTTCCTGTCCGCAATGAGTCTCAATTGCTAGAAAAATGTTTGTTGAGTTTAGCAAATCAAGCTGATTTGCAAGGACAGCCGCTAGATTCAAATCGATATGAGATTATATTACTGGCAAACAACTGTACAGATGATTCGGTTGCGATCGCCCAGCGATTTTCAGATCAGCACCCAAGCCTAAAACTGCATATTGTTGAGCAATTACTTCCTCCTTCTGAAGCTTACATTGGTCGTGTGAGACACATATTAATGGATGAAGCCTACTATCGCTTAGAGGGCTTAGGATTGGCTGGCTTAAGGGAGAAGCGAGGTGTCATTGCCTCGACAGACAGTGATTCGATTGTTTCACGCAATTGGATTGCCGCAACGCTTTTGGAAATCTCACAGGGTGCTGATGCAGTAGGAGGAAGAATTACAGCAGACACCACAAGCTGTAAAGCCTTAGATCCTAAGGTAAGAATGCGCTACCTATTGGGCGATCGTTATCATCAGTTAATTGCTGAACTAGAATCCTACTTAGATCCTAATCCAAATGATTGCTGGCCTCGTCATGCTCAACACTATGGTGCAAGTCTAGCGGTCACGGCCCAAATGTATTATCAAGCTGGGGGAATGCCAAATGCTCGGACTCCAGAAGATGTAGCATTTTATCGAGAGTTACTTAGGGTCGGTGCTCGGTTTCGCCATAGCCCACTGGTACAGGTGACGACCTCGGCTCGGCAAACCGTCCGAACAGAGGGTGGTTTCGCTGCACAGCTTAATCAATGGGAATCGATCGGGTCTCAAGAAGTATTTTTAGTAGAATCCGCTTCTGCAATTGAAATGCGACTTCAAACTCGACAGCAACTGCGTACCCTATGGCAGAGTATTCTCAATGGATATCAGCCCCTAATTAAAGATGTAGCTCTCTATGCAAACAGTCTAGGCATTGATGAACAATGGTTATGGCTAGAGCTAAAGCGACCTCAGACGTTTGACTTACTGTTTGAGACTATTAAAGACAAGCAG
>JAYUEW010000005.1:0-13332 GCA_043739045.1 Synechococcales cyanobacterium | reverse complement strand
TTGAATGAGTATCCGTTCCCGACGGCTAATTTAAAAATCATTCAAGCATTACAACAGTCCGGCCCGCGTTTTCCGGTTTCTCCCTGATGGTTAGTCAACCTCACCCTAAAATCACTCGACCGCGATCGGCCCATAGTCATCCCTCCATTTCAACGTTAATAAGATGGGGCGAACGATCGGCCCTCGATCGCGGTCCGGTTGTAGGCACATTAGCCAACTGGAACCATCGCAATGTCATCGGCACTCACGGCGGTAGCTACGGCATTTATCGCGCCCTTTCTGTCGCCTCTGGTGAATTGGATCCTCGTCATCAGCCGCTGTTGGAGTACACCGAGCCATTGATCACAATTGCTCCCAATGAGGCTTGGTTTGACCCGACAAAAATTGTGTCGCTTGATCCTTGGGGTGCGATCGTCACCGAAATGTTTGCACCGCTTATACAAAAGGGGTATCAAATCCGTCCAACTATTGCCATCACTCAAGCTCATCTAAATTTACCAGAAATTCAAAATGAGATTTCTAAAGGAAAGCTAAGCATTGACGGTGAGATTATAAAATCAAATGGATCGGTTAAAGTCACAAAGATTGCGATCGATCCAGTGTGGTATCTTCCAGGCATTGCAGAACGATTGAGAATTAATGAACAAGCACTACGACAAGCACTACATGATCAAACGGGTGGAATGTTTCCAGAATTTCTAAATAATAGCGAATTAAAAGTATGGTTGCCCCCGATCGGAAATACTACGGTATACATTTTTGGCAATGCGGATCAAATTCAAAATGAATCACGAGAACTAACATTGCGAGTCCATGATGAGTGTAATGGTTCTGATGTTTTTGGGTCTGATATTTGCACCTGTCGGCCCTATTTAATTCAGGGCATTGAAGAAAGTATTAAAACAGCACAGTCAGGTGGGACGGGTCTTGTGGCCTATTTTCGCAAGGAAGGTCGTGCCTTGGGAGAAGTGACTAAATTTTTAGTTTATAATGCTCGCAAACGTCAAGGCGATCGGGTAGATCAATACTTTGAGCGAACCGAATGTGTGGCTGGGGTTCAAGATGCACGGATGCAGGTATTGATGCCGGATGTATTGCATTGGTTAGGGGTGAAACGCATCGATCGACTGGTTTCGATGAGCGATCATAAATACAATGCGATCGTCAATTCAGGGATTCAAGTCATTGACCGCATTATGTTAATCGATGATTTAATACCTTCAGATGCACGGGTAGAAATCGATGCAAAAAAGGCAGCAGGGTACTACAGTGACGCGGTGATTAATCCTTTGGAATTAGAAACTATTTTAGGAAAGCCAAGCTAAATCTACCAATTTTTAAACTGATCAAGTGAACAGCATATTTTCAAAGCTTATCCTACAACTCTTTTTCTGTTCCGGCGAGTTCAGATAGCCTCTGTGAGAGGGTTTGAAGTTGATCTTGCTGCGATCGTAGCAAACTCAAAATGTCGCCTAATTCTTCTTGTTTAAGCAAAGTGATAGTGTCATAGAGTCGTTCAATTTCGAGTTCAGATTTTAGGTCAATTTCATAGTCGTGATTTCTAGTGTGACGATCGATGATAGATTGACGATTTCGGCTCATCATAATGATGGACCCGATGTAGGCAGCTTGGAAAGACAAGGCAAGCTTGAGCAAACTGAATGGATAGGGATCCCAATGCTGAATGAATGTCGTCAAATTCAGCGTGATCCAAAGTATTAATAAACTACATTGAATCACCACAAATCGCCAAGACCCAACGATCGCCGAAATCTTATCTGCTAACCGATCGCCTTTAGTGAGCGTTGAGATTTGACTCTTTTGAAAAGGATTCCGATCGCGCAAATTCAGAATTAGTTGATATTCAGATTCTGAGATATTGAAATTGGACCTGCGTGGGGGGCGATCGGCGGTCATTGAGAATTTGTCCCTATTCAGAAGCCGTAGCTTTGGCCGTAGTCTTCTTCTTTGTCGTCGTTTTAGTGGCCGTTGTTTTCTTGGCTGCCGTTTTAGTTGCCGCCGTTTTCTTAGCCGCCACTTTTTCCACAGGTTCAGCAGCACTATCTGCCGTTACTGTTTCTTTTTTAGTGGCTGTCTTTTTAGCAGCGGTTTTAGTGGTTGTCTTTTTAGCCGTCGTTGTCGCCGCCTTTCGTCCGCCTTTTTTAGCCATCCCAGCTTTTGCGTTCAAAGCTTCGATCGCCATCTCCATAGTCAACGTCTCCAAGGTTTGCCCTTCTGGAAGCGACGCATTTACCTTTCCGTGCTTGATATAGGTGCCATACGGTCCTTCGTAGAGGTTCACGGGTTCCTCGTCCTCAGGATGCGGACCCATTTCGCGCAAGGGAGTAACCGATCGTTTCCCACGTACGGCCTTGGGTTGAGCCAACAGTTCGAGAGCACGCTCCAAGGTAATGGTGACCGGTTCATCGTCGCCTTTGAGCGATCGGTAATCCTTGCCAACTTTTCCTTGATCATGAACAACGTACGGTCCAAAGCGTCCGAGACTCGACTGAACCTTACAGCCCGATTCCGGATGCATTCCTAGAGTTCGGGGCAGAGTTAGGAGTCCGATCGCTTGCTCAAGGGTAATGTTTTCGGGAGTTGTACCTTTGGGGAGGGACGATCGTTTGGGTTTGACTTTGCTATCTTCAGGGATTTCGCCAAGCTGAACGTAGGGACCATAGTTGCCATTCAGGACAAAAATCGCCTCGCCTGTTTCAGGATGCAGCCCAAGTTTATCTGGACCTTCGAGCTTCTGACGCAGCAGCAATTCGACTTGTTCAGGGTCTAGGTCGGCTGGTGTTAATCCTTTTGGGATATTGGCTTTGATGGTTTCGCCTTCGCGATCGATTTCTAGATATGCGCCATATTTTCCAATGCGGATTTTGGCATCTAGATTTTCCAGTTCGACCGTCTTGGCAACGATCGGATCAATCTCGCTTTCTCGCACTTTCACCTGAGTTTCCAGGCCCAAATCTCCAAGGTAAAAATTCTTCAGGTAGGGCAGCCATTCCACTTCACCGGTCGAAATTTCATCCAGCGTTCGCTCCATTTTGGACGTGAATCCGGTGTCTACGAGATCGGGGAAATGGTTCTCCAGCAACGTCGTGACAGCAAAGGCGGTGAATGTGGGAACGAGAGCATTGCCCATCGGTTGAACATAACCCCGATCGATAATGGTGCCAATGATGCTGGCGTAGGTACTTGGGCGGCCAATGCCTTCGCTCTCCAAGGTCTTGACCAGAGAGGCTTCGGTAAAGCGGGCCGGGGGCTGGGTTTCGTGACCGATCGCATCCAAATTCGCGCAAGTCGGATGATCGCCGCTGACCAGGGTGGGCAGAATCACTTCTTGATTGTCGATCGCTGCATCGGGATCATCTGATCCTTCCACATAAGCCCGGAAAAAACCAGGGAAATCAATCCGTTTACCGGAAGCCCGGAAACCTGCATCTTCAACTTGAATCTGAACGCCAATTTGAGTCTGCCGCGCATCGGCCATTTGCGTGGCGACGGTGCGTTTCCAAATCAAATCGTAAAGCTGAAATTCACGGCCCGAAAGTCCCGTTTGTTGGGGCGTTCGGAAGGTACTGCCTGCTGGACGGATAGCCTCGTGGGCTTCCTGTGCGCCCTTGGCTTTGGTGGTGAACTGACGCGGTTGGGGACTGAGATAGTCGGCTCCATACATCGACTCGACACATTCACGAGCGGCCACGATCGCCTGTTGGGACAAGTGTACGGAGTCGGTCCGCATGTAGGTGATGTAGCCATTTTCGTACAGGCTTTGGGCCGTGCGCATGGTGTCCCGCGCCGACAAACCAATTTTACGGTTAGATTCCTGTTGCAGGGTGGAAGTCGTGAATGGGGGCGAGGGTTTACGGGTGACGGGGCGTTCTTCCACATCGGTGACGGTCCAAGCCTTGCCATCGAGTCGTGCTTGCAATGCCCGCGCTTCTTCTTCGTTCAGCAGAACAACTCTGCGTCCGGCGATCACTTGACCCGTATTTTCATCGAAGTCAGCTCCAGTCGCGAGTTTCTGACCACCCAGGGTCATCATTTTTGCGTCAAATTCTACGGCTTTTGCTGATTTACCTTTGCCACTTACCACACTCAACAGCGCTTTAAGATCCCAATACGATCCCCGTTTGAAGGCTTGCCGATCGCGCTCACGACGCACCAAA
The DNA here is from genome assembly GCA_043739045.1 of Synechococcales cyanobacterium. Taxonomy (GTDB): domain Bacteria; phylum Cyanobacteriota; class Cyanobacteriia; order Leptolyngbyales; family Leptolyngbyaceae; genus JAAFJU01. The sequence goes on along the minus strand of JAYUEW010000005.1, from coordinate 9,154 downwards.
ACCTTAACCGCTACCGACTGCACCCGACCCGCTGAGAGTCCATAGGCAATTTTTTTCCACAACAAGGGCGACAGCGTGTAACCCACCAACCGATCGAGAATCCGACGGGTTTCTTGGGCACGCACCACTTTATCATCAACATCCCGACAATCGGCGATCGCGGCTTGAATTGCTTCTTGAGTGATCTCGTGGAACACCATGCGCTTGACGGGCACTTTGGGCTTCAAGACTTGCAGCAAATGCCAAGAAATACTCTCGCCTTCACGATCTTCGTCCGTCGCTAGAAGCAGTTCATCGGCATCTTTCAACGCATCCTTGAGCATCTTGACGACTTTTTTCTTGTCCTCAGGAATCAAATAAATTGGATCAAAATTGCCGTACACATCGACCCCGAGTTCCCGCACTCGTTTGTCCGTAATCTCTTTGGGAACATCAGATGTAGACTGCGGCAGATCACGAATATGTCCCATGGAAGCTTCTACCCGATACCCTTCTGGAAGGTAGTTTCGGATGGTTTTTGCTTTGGTTGGTGACTCGACGATGACAAGAGTGGACATGAAGGTCTAGCGGGGAAGGGATGGGTGGACAGTTGAACGAATGTAGTCTTGTGAACGAATGTAGTCTTGGTGGGGTCTGGCGAGAAAAATTACAGGTCTAATTTCGGGTTGTCTCCTAACTTTGTACCTTATATAGACTAATGCTGCATTCATTAAAATCTTAAACCGATCGTCTGAAGCTGATATGTCTCTGACCTTTCCACAAGATCGGTCGATTTGTCAAATCAAGTTTTTTGATCGCCTTTAAGCCGATCGTCTATTTTTCCTGACCAATTTCGAGTTCGCCCCACTCCTTACACCAATATTCACACCAATATCGAAAGTCATCGCCTCGATGTTCAAAGCTACGGTATTGGTCAAAACTGGCACAAGCTGGGGATAATAATACCTGCATGGCTCCGGTCTCTGGCATCAGTTTTTGCGCGAGTTGGCCCGATCGTCTCACCGCATTTTCCATGGTCTCAACAATTTCGTACTGGGCGTACCCGATCGAATCTAACCTAGCCGCAAAGGGTTTGGCCGCGACTCCAATCAGTAAAACAGCCGCAGTTTTAGCCTTAATAATCTCTAGCCATTCCCGATCGTCCCCTTCCTTAGGTTCGCCCCCTGCGATTAAGATGGCGGGTGCGTTCACTGATTTCAAGCCCACAACGGCAGCATCGTAATTGGTTGCTTTACTATCATTAATAAAGTCGATTCCGGCCCAAGTCAAAATATGTTCCAAGCGATGTTCGACCCCGCCAAAGTTTGCGATCGCCTGGGCAATTTTCTCATTGCTGATCCCCGATAGTTTTGCAGCAGCGACAGCCATTAAGAGATTTTGAAGATTATGATCTCCAGGCATTTTTAATAGATTGGCAGGCATCACTATTTCGCCTTGGAACAGGATTTTCTCGTCTTCAACCCAAATTCCCATAGCCGGATCGCCAATTAGATATTCTTTCCCCAGAACACTCGTCCAGCAAGCATTTGAATGAACGGGAAAGGCTTGTGAAATCCCTATTTTTCGCAGTGCAGGATCATCGCCATTAAAGATTTGTCGGTGCGATCGGGCGAGTAATCTGGCTTTCATTTCAAAGTAGTTTGTCATGGTTTTATGACGTGCTAAATGATCAGGTGTAAAGGTCGTCCACATTGCAATGTGGGGGGTCAAAGTCGGGGCACTTTCGATTTGATAACTGCTGAGTTCTGCTATGGCAAAATCGATCGATTGCTCTTTATTTTTCAAGGCTTGATTTTGCAGTGCAACTTCACAAGCAGCATGGCCAATATTCCCGAAAGCGGGCGCATTGCATCCGGCAGTGTCAAAAATGGCAGCAGTGAGGGCAGTGGTGGTAGTTTTACCATTGGTTCCCGTGATAGCAATCCAGGGAATATTCATCAAGTTGCGCCATGCTAGTTCCATTTCACCGATCGTGACAATTCCCAAACTTCTGGCCTTCACAAGACTTGCGACATCCCACGGCACTCCTGGACTAACGACGATTAATTCTGGCTTCGAGACTTCGGGATCAAAATTATCGCCCAATGCAACGGTGATGCCCTCCGCTTCGAGTTCGGTGGCTTGGGGTTGAAGGAGAGGGCTGGTGCTGCGATCGCTGAGGGTTACATCCCAGGATTGAGATTTTAAGAGTTTTGCGGCGGCGTTTCCCGATTTGCCCAGTCCAATCACTACTGCTTTTGCCATGCCGATCGATCGCGTTAAAACACGTCCATAGTTGAATTATCTGTGATTTTACTGTATCTGTGCAGCGATATTTATGGATTAGAAAATTTACAAAATCATTCTCTATTTTTTCCAGCGATCGTCAAATTTCAAGATTGTGCATATCAAAAATATTTAGACAAATTCAAGAAACCTTAAATTTGCATATTAAATTCGCATATTGGTAATTTGAGAATGCATCTGGGGCAATTAAGAATGATAAAATTACAAGCTCATACATTTCCATGTCAATGGCGTTCTAATATATTTTGTGACTGATGGACTGGATTAAAACTATGCTGCGACTGACCGAGATTAAATTGCCATTGGATCATGCTGAAGAGGAACTGCGATCGTCTATTTTGAAACGGTTGCAAATTGGCGATGGCGATCTTCTACGAGTCGAGATTTTTAAACGCAGCTACGATGCCCGAAAAAAGGGAAATATTGTGCTGGTTTATGTTGTGGATGTGGAGGTCAAGAACGATCGGAGCCTGCTAAAACGATTCAAGAAAAATCCGCATATTTCAGAAACGCCGGATATGAATTATCAGCCTGTCATCAAGCATCAAAATAGCATTGGCGATAATGGCGTTGACGATCGACCTATTGTGATCGGAATGGGTCCATGTGGCATTTTTGCGACATTGCTGTTGGCCCAAATGGGATTACGGCCTATTGTGCTGGAACGGGGGAAATCGGTGCGCGATCGGAGTGTGGATACCTTTGGGTTTTGGGTGAAAGGACGATTGAATCCAGAGTCAAATGCACAGTATGGTGAAGGCGGAGCAGGGACGTTTTCCGATGGGAAACTGTATAGTCGAGTTGGAGATCCTCAACACTATGGACGTAAAGTATTAACTGAATTGGTGAATGCTGGAGCATCTTCTGAGATTTTATATATCAATAAACCCCATATTGGTACCTATCGACTTGTCAAAATTGTGCAGCAAATGCGGGAGGAAATTGTCCGGTTAGGTGGAGAAGTGCGATTTGAATCAAAGGTTGTGGATATTAGAATCGATCGAGATTCACCAGGCAAAGATTCACTGCAATCTAATCAATCATCAAAACCCGGTCAGATGCGCGGCGTTCATTTGGCGAACGGTGAGTTTTTACCGTCTAAACATGTGGTGTTGGCGGTCGGACATAGTGCGCGTGATACGTTTGAACTGTTGTTCGATCGTGGCGTTTATATCGAAGCAAAACCATTCTCAGTCGGGTTTCGAGTTGAGCATCCCCAAGCGTTGATTGATCAATGTCGATTTGGTGAACAAGCAGGCCATGAATTGCTTGGAGCTGCCGATTATAAATTAGTTCATCATTGTGCAAATGGTCGAGCCGTCTATAGTTTTTGTATGTGTCCTGGTGGAAAGGTGGTTGCTGCTGCCTCTGAACCCGGACGGCTAGTGACCAATGGCATGAGCGAATATGCTCGAAATGAATCTAATGCTAACAGCGCGATCGTGGTTGGCATCACACCAGAAGATTATCCTGGAAATCCACTCGCCGGAATTGCGCTACAACGAGATTTAGAAGTAAGGGCATTTGAGTTGGGGGGCGGAAATTACCATGCTCCGGGCCAATTGATTGGTGATTTTCTGGCGGGGCAAGCTTCAACGGTTTTAGGATCCGTTACACCGTCCTATACTCCGGGGGTTCGGCTGTGTGACTTGGGGACAAGTTTGCCAGATTTTGCAATAGAGGCATTGAAAGAAGCGATTCCGGCCTTTGAAAAACAGATTCGCGGATTTGCCATGAATGATGCGATCTTAACGGGCGTTGAAACCCGCACTTCGTCGCCAATTCGGATTAAGCGGAATAATTCATTTCAGAGTTTGAATACCGTAGGTCTATTTCCGGCGGGTGAAGGAGCGGGCTATGCCGGGGGAATCCTATCCGCTGGGATCGATGGTATTCGAGTGGCCGAGGCGGTCGCGTTGAGTATGGTTCAGGGAAGTGCTTTATGATGTATTTTGCAATATAGGTTAGGCTGATTTGCTGTGATCGTTAAACAATTCCCAAGGTCTTGAGTACTTGAGCGATCGCTGCTGTGCGGGTTTGAACTCCTAAACGACGGTAGAGATTTTCAAGATGTTTTCGGACTGTCGATTCACAACAGCCAAGAACGCCTGCAATTTCTACAATTTCTTGACCTTTGACAACAAGATGCATAACTTCCACTTGACGCGGCGTGAGGCCCAGCGATCGTAACCCTCGGCGAATACAGGGTTTTGGTTGACGCTTCACTTCTAATATGTCAATGTTTGCCACAATATTAGATGCAGTATTAGGCATAGTATGGCTTTGGTTAAATAGATAATCTAGAATAATGGCTTGGTCTAGAATTTGTTGAAGTGTAGTGTGAATGATTGAAATAGCACGAATTTCAGTCGGAATGAATTCTTGATGGTCCCGCAATAGCAAGATTGTGATTTGGTATGGGTCTGGATTGGAGTGAGTGAGATTTGAAGATAAAAGTTCTATTGTGATCAGAAGCCACGCCCCTAATCGGTAATGCTTAGCGACTTGACGACTCCAATCATCCCAATTCCAGTCTAGGATTGTCGAATTTTGCCATACTCCTGTCGGACTAGGCCGAGACGGGGGGGCAAATGGCACGCTTTCATTTAGTGGCATAATCCAAGGCTCAGGAACGAGTAAAATGGCCTGATCCCAGGTCAATATAGACTTTAATTCGGCAAGCAGATTCTGCTGAAATGTAACAACAGATCCTCCAACACTAAGGCGATGTAGAATGCCAAGCTTTTCTGTAAAATCTTGCTTTAAAGTCATTTTCATAAATAGTCTCCTACGACGGAGTACGCCGAAGTACGCTGAGTTTTATTGACTCTCTGTCTACCTATATAACCCATAGCCTAAAACTAATGCATATCAGATACATGGTCTGTAAAACTAGGAGCGTTGGTAAATTCCAGAAAGGATGGATATGAAGATCTAAGTTTTAAGGGAGTTTAAATTTGAGTCAAGACGATCGAATTTTATCGTCCAGACTTTAGTTGATTTATCGAACCTTGCTTATCTTAATGGACAATAAATATTTTTTAAATATATTATTAGGAAGTAAATATTTATTCATGAAGACTCATAAAGTGACCTACTTGAGAATTCATAGTGGAAATAGACTTAGTACGTCATTTACCGTATTGACTAGTTTTAGAAAGCCATGTTTACATAAATTTGTCTTGGTACTTATTATTCTTAAATTAACTAGTTGAGCTAACTGATTAATTGGGGTCTTCTAGGCTAGGTCTGAAGTTCAGATTTACGAACTGAGGTGTTTTTCAGTGAGCGATCGAGCTTTAAATCGATCAAATTCAAAATAATCGCCGGGATCAAGTTCTATAACTTCGTTTAAGACTCATAATTTTCAACCATTTTATATTGGAGGTAGACCATGGGAAAGCATAGGTTCCAGTCGATGCCAAATCTTTTAGATACAAATTTAGAAACTCCCGATCGCATTTCTCTAAGTGGTGAGATGCAGAATGGTCTAGATAAATTAGAAAATTCTGCGATAGAGAATTCAGATTTAGAAGGCTTCCTAAGCTCTTTGCCAGATTCTTGGATTGATAAATTTTCAAATCAAATTTTTAATCTAGGTGACAATTTATACTCTTATCCTTCAAGTTTAGATCAGGACATAGGATCATCCGAAGGCGGTCTATGGTGGATTCGTCAAGGGGGAGTACGTCTTGTGGTCTATGATGATGCGCGATCGCGTCAAGTATCGCTTACCCATTTGACAGTAGGAATGTCTTTTGTTCCTATTCATGACTTGGTACAGCACAGCAAACAAGGCAGTTCGATCGGAGACTCAGTACAAATTTATTCAGCCTTTTCAAACTATCAATTTGTCGCATCACGAGATACAGTTCTTGCGTATTTAGATTCTGAATCATTGCAACTTTTATTACAACAGTCGGACCAGTTAGCTGAATTCTTTCTATTGCAATGGCAGTCTTGGAAATCTCAACTTGAAATAAAGCAATCTAATCATAATCAGACTTTAATATTACAAGATTTAACATCATCAGAATCTCTTGATGGTACTCAATCTGACGCTATTAAATCTGACAGTATTCAAAATTCCGATCGGATGAAGCTCTTAAATTTAGCGCCGAACTCCAGTCGTTCTCGTTTTAAACCGATTCAATCTCGTTTAAAGGTTGATCCAAATCAGTCAAGATCTAAGTCAGTCTCTAAATCTGTTCCAGCAATCTCTACCTCGCCCGTCTCCAATGTCGTAGAGTTTCCCACAGCGCGACGGAAACGACGATCGCCTTGGCAATCCACACCATTTATTGAGCAGCAGAGTGTGTCAGATTGCGGCCCAACCTGTTTAGCAATGATTTCGCAGTATTGGGGACAGCGCTATGCCTTGCCCCAGCTGCGAGAATTGTGCCATGTGGGGCGATCGGGAGCGCAGTTACAACATCTTGCCAAAGCAGCAGAGGCACTGGGATTTCAGGCGCGTCCAGTGCGGGCGAGTTGGAGCTATTTAGGGAAATTACGATCGCCTTGGATTGCCCATTGGGACGGCGAACATTATGTGGTGGTCTATCCATCCCGTGGTCGCAAGGTGATTGTGGCGGATCCGGCTGGCAGTCGGCAAAAGATTTCGATCGTGGAGTTTCAGCGTCATTGGACTGGTTATGCGTTGTTGTTGGAGCCGACAGCAGAATTTCATAATCAAAGACCAGAGAAAGCGCAATCCTTAAGTCGATTTGGGGCATTGCTGGGACGGGAATCGACGGTTTTGATCCAAATCATTACGATTACATTGCTGGCTCAAGTGTTTGGCTTAGTTGCGCCGATGTTTACCCAGATTATTTTGGACCAAGTGGTGGTGCAGAAGAGTTTGAGTGCGCTCCATGTGTTTGCGATCGGAGCCTTGATTTTCGGGGTGTGGCGCGTTGGGTTGATGGCAGTCCGACAATATTTATTAGATTACTTTGCCAATCGCCTAGATCTCACCTTAATCACTGCATTCATGCGCCACACCTTACGATTGCCATTAAAGTTTTTTGAAGATCGTCATGTAGGCGACATTCTCACTCGCATTCAAGAAAACTCTAAAATTCAGCAATTTCTTGTTCGTCAAGCTGTTTCAGTTTGGCTTGATGCTGCGATGGCGTTTGTATACATCGGGCTGATGCTTTATTACAATGCTCAGCTGGCCTTTTTAGTGATTGCGATTATCCCACCCTTTGCCATTCTGACCTTAATCGCGACCCCATTTATGAAACGGGTCTCCCGATCGATGTTTAAGGCTAATGCCGAGGAAACATCACTAGCGGTAGAAATGATGAGTGGGATTGCCACCCTAAAATCGACCGCTTCAGAGCAAGATTTGCGGTGGCGATGGGAAGAGAAGCTGGTAGCAATGCTAAATCAGCGATTTAAATATCAAAAATTGTCAAATAATGTCAGCTTTGCTGGCGGCATGATTCAGACGATCGCCTCTACTGCGTTGCTTTGGTATGGTGCATTTCTAGTCATTCAAGGTCAGCTTACTATTGGTCAGTTTGTGGCTTTTAATATGCTAATTGGCAATGTAATTTCACCGATGTTGGGGGTAATTGGTGTATGGGACGAGTTTCAGGAAGTATTGATTGCGATCGAACGATTGAATGATGTATTTATGGCAACTCCAGAAGATGTCCGAGTTCCAAAAACAAAGCTTGGAACTGGTCTTGGAAACGGTCTTGGAACTGCTGCGGGAACTACATCCGAGAATGAATCAGCATTAGTCCCACTGGCGCAAATGGCGATGCCAAGGTTAACGGGGGAAGTGCGGTTCGATCGGGTCGTGTTTGCCTATGATGGGCTGGACGAAGATCCGACGATTTCTAATCTTTCGTTTACTGTGCAGCCCGGTCAGACGGTGGCGATCGTGGGTCGTAGTGGCTCAGGCAAATCTACATTAGTTAAGCTTTTGCAGGGATTATATTTGCCGACGAAGGGGCGCATTTTAGTGGATGGCTATTCAACAGATCAAGTGTCACCGCAATCATTACGATCTCAGTTAGGTGTAGTCCCACAGGATTGTTTTTTGTTCTCTGGAACCGTGGCCGAAAATATTCAACTTTATCGATCGGACTATACCGTTGATCATATTATTGGGGCGGCCAAATTGGCGGAAGCGCATTCATTTATTCAGGAATTGCCCTTAGGATATCAAACAAAAGTCGGTGAACGCGGAGCTAATCTTTCTGGAGGGCAACGCCAGCGAGTCGCCATCGCACGGGCACTGTTGGGGAATCCCGCACTATTGATTTTGGATGAAGCCACCAGTGCATTGGATACCGAATCTGAGCGTCGCTTTCAACAAAATCTAGAACGCATTAGCCGAGATTGTACAACATTTATCATTGCCCATCGGTTGTCTACAGTTCAGCGCGCCGATTTGATATTAGTTCTCGATCGGGGACTATTGGTTGAACAGGGCAATCATAGTGAACTAATGGAAAAACGTGGGCTTTATTTTCACTTAGCTCAGCAACAATTAGCAGGCTAATTTTCCCTATCTCCCTTTTTAGAATGATCTTTTCCTCAGTGTTATAATCTTTAAATCCTGGAGTTTTATTATGGTGAGTTTGAAGTCTCCTCAAGTCGATCGTTCCCCTGACCAAATTCACGATCGAATTCACGATCGGACGCATGATCGACTTGACGATCGCAATCTAGAACATTCTACTGCTAGTTCTAATGCTAGTTCTCCTAATATTTCATCGTCACAGTGGTCTGATTCAGTACAATCCATTTTGGATCAACCTGCATCGACACTGCCATTAAAGTTTGCGTTTTCCGGGTTCTTATTTTTAGCTGCATTTTTAACTTGGGCTTGGGTCGGTCAGGTGGATGAACT
>JAYUEW010000004.1:0-12045 GCA_043739045.1 Synechococcales cyanobacterium | reverse complement strand
TAGAACGATCGCAAACAAACGTCGCATGGAATTCCTTCCCTCTACAAAAAAGGTTTGAAAAAACTGGGCATCTTGCTTGGCCCGCACGGGGTTACGCTAGAATAAATCCAGAAATTCCCACCCAAACGCTACCAGCATAATGGCGACAGTACTTGCGATCGAAACAAGTTGTGACGAAACAGCGGTGTCTATCGTTAAGAATCGTGAAGTTCTTAGCGATATTGTTGCAACTCAGATTGATATTCACCGTATTTATGGCGGAGTTGTGCCCGAAGTGGCCTCTCGTCACCACCTTGAAGGCGTAAACATTGCAATCGATCAAGCCCTAGAACAATCTGGCCTGGCTTGGCGGGAAATTGATGCGATCGCAGCCACCTGTGCGCCGGGACTCGTGGGGGCGCTTTTGGTGGGGCTGATGGCGGCGAAAACCTTGGCCATGGTGCATCGCAAGCCGTTCATTGGTGTGCATCACTTAGAAGGGCATATCTATGCGTCCTACCTCAGCGACCCAACTCTGGAGCCGCCATTTCTTTGCCTGCTGGTGTCGGGTGGCCATACCAGCTTGATTGCGGTACGGGAATGTGGGCGCTATGAAATTTTGGGCCAGACGCGAGATGATGCGGCGGGGGAAGCATTTGACAAAGTGGCGCGGTTGTTGAAGCTGGGCTATCCTGGCGGACCGGAAATCGATCGGCTCTCCAGCATCGGCAACCCCAAAGCCTTCCCCTTGCCGGAAGGTCGTATTTCCCTTCCGGATGGCGGATTTCATCCCTATGATGCGAGTTTTAGCGGATTGAAAACAGCGGTACTCCGATTGACTCAGACGATCGAGGCGACAGGTGAGCCGTTACCTGTGACTGACATTGCCGCAAGTTTTCAGTTCACGGTAGCGAAGGCTTTGACCAAACGAGCAATTAAATGTGCGTTAAATGAAGGATTAAAGACGATCGCTATTGGTGGTGGTGTGGCTGCAAATAGTGAATTACGATCGCAATTACAAGCGGCAGCGACTCCCCACGGAATCCGGGTCATTTTTCCACCTTTGAAATATTGCACCGATAATGCAGCCATGATTGCTTGTGCAGCAGCCGAACATTTTGATCTAGGTCATCGATCGGATTTGGGCTTGGGCGCACGATCGAGAATGCCTGTTTCACAAGTTATGGATTTGTATGAATGACTTCCCCGATTAAGAGTCGAGATTTACGATCGAGACATCAGGATACATATTCAATCTCCAAATTCTACAGCAATCATTCACACAATTTATAATTCAGAATATGATTCAGAAATAGGCTGATCCAAATCGGAGACTAAGCCTTGGTCGATTACAACACTCTCGTAAGTTCCGGTGCTAATGATTTTGCCCGAGTCCATTTGATAAACCCGATCGCAATGCTTAATCGTAGTTAAACGATGGGCAATAATGATTAATGTTTTTTCACCCCCAAATGCTTTAATTGCATCACTCACTAAGCTTTCGGTCTCGTTGTCAAGGGCTGCTGTCGCCTCGTCCAAGATCAAAATCTGCCGATCGTGATAGAGGGCACGAGCAATGCCGACCCGTTGACGCTGACCCCCAGAAAGCCGCATTCCCCGTTCACCCACGACGGTGCTGAGACCTTGTGGTAGTCCATTGGCCAGTTCTAAGAGTTGGGCTGCCTCTAGGGCACGGTGGAGTTGTTCATGGTTGATTAAATGATCCACAACACCAAACGCAATGTTACGCATCAGTGTATCTTCCGTCAAATGGATAGTTTGAGGAACATAGCCCACCAGTTGCTGCCACGATCGTAACTGCCCATAAATTGACACCCCATCCACCTTGATGTCTCCTGATTCCGGTGTGAGTAAGCCAAGAATTAAATCGACCAACGTTGTCTTTCCAGCTCCCGATCGGCCAATCAACGCGATCGCTTCCCCTCGCTTAAAGGTGAATGAAATTTTGTCTAATGCGGGTTCAAGAATCTCTGGATAACGATAGACAATACTCGATACTTCAACCTCATTCTTAAAGGACAGCGGTGTAATGGCAACACGAGACCCCATCCAGGTTTCGGGGGACGATCGTAAGGACATCATATTTCCACCCGGCAGGGTTTCGAGTTGCTTCAGCGCAAAATAAATTTTATCGAGCGCAGAACCCGCATAGCGCACTTGATTCACCCCATCGACCACCAGTCCCACACAGGGCAACATCCGAATCGAGGCCATGGCAAAAATGCCTAACACTGAATTGAGATTGCCAGATTCACCATTAATTGCCAAAAAAGCCCAGGTAAATGACACCAAAAAAGTAATCAAAAATGATTCCATCAAGTAAAGTGGCAAGCTAGAGAACGAATAGAATGACGATCCCGAAATAGCATATCGCTTAAACTCCCGATCGGCCTGCTGCTCAAAATATGGCTCACAGCCCAGCACCCGAATCTCTTTAACGCCGCCAAAACTATCATTCAAAATCTGAATCGACTTTTCAAACGATTCATTCCGATCGCGGCCCCACTGACCAATCCTCGTCTTAAACTTTTGTAATATCCCAAAGGACAATCCCAAAATCCCAGCTACGGCAAACACCGCCATGGCATTGATCAAGATCAAAAGTGTGACGATCGCTAGAATCATCAACAGATTAGAGAACGCAAACAGTAAGGGCAACAACGCCATTTGTGAGAACACCTCAGTCTCATTCACCACTGTCTGCACCAGCTCAGCGGAATTATGTTGAAGATGATAAGTATAGGGAGCGCGGGAATAGGAATACATCAGACGCGCTGCAATCCATCGTCGCTGCATTGCTCCAAATCGATGGATATATCGCTGAACACTAAAACCCAAATACGACTTTACATAAAATGCTAGAGTAACAGTACTGCCCAATATCAATAAGACATCCGAGTTAGATGGATTACTACGGCCTAATCGAACCAAGAGTCCCTTGACAAAATCAATCAACGGCTGGCTTCGGGCGGCATCAGTCGCGACGGCAATAAAGGGACCAACCATCCCTAGTCCGACAGCCTGCAATACTGAAGAAAACATGGCAAAGACCATGAGTAGCGCAAGCTGCCGCCGTCGTCCTGACAAGACATAAAAAAATTTGGCGAAATACGCTTGCATCCGAATAATCCCTCATTGCATTTACTAAAGAGTCGAAACCCTAAAGCAACGTAGCAGATTGTTTTGAGTCTATGCTAATTTCGGTCCCCGTTTTATAAATTGTAGTCTGATTAATTTCAACAAGTTTGCTGAGGCTTCAATTGCACCTTTGACCATAGCAGTAAATACCTTGATGGCGGGGTGATCGACAGCGGCATCTAATGCGGCAGATCTGACTTCTTTTCCGGCATTAATAATATGATCTTTCAGGGTTGGGTTCTTTTCGATTGAGTAATAACCGTGCCGATTGCAATTGTTTTCCGTTGTTTTCCGTCTGCGCTCAGCGAGTATCGGGTTCTCCCTTGGGATGGAGGTCGGGAACAAACCATTCCTTCCCGTGTTTTCCTCATAATGTCAGTATTCCCAATTCATTAGCCTCAAAGCTAGACCTCATTAACAGGATAATACATGTCTACCTTATATGACTTCACAATAGTCGGCGGCGGCATAGTCGGACTCTCAATCGCAATGGCGCTGGGCCAAACCTACCCAAACGCAAAAATCTTACTTCTCGAAAAAGAATCCAATTGGGCCAATCACCAAACCGGAAATAATAGCGGAGTAATTCATTCAGGCATTTACTACAAACCCGATAGCATCAAAGCCAAATTCTGCCGAGACGGAAACCGATCGATGGTGGAATTTTGTCAAACCCACAATCTACCCCACGAAGTTTGTGGCAAAGTAATCATTGCCACCGAACCCCACGAACTTCCACTCCTGAAAAACCTCTACGATCGCGGTCTCCAAAATAATCTCCCTGTCACTGAAATTACTCCCGATGAAGTTCATCACTATGAACCCCATGTCCACTCTATTGCAGGTCTTCACGTCGCATCTACAGGTATTGCAGACTACCGCGCAGTCTGTCTTAAATATGCCGAAATCGCTACAGAACAAGGTGCAGATCTAAAATTGAATACACTAGTTTCAAATCTTGTTAAAACCATATCGGGATATAGCATTGAAACTAGTCAAGGCGTATTTAATACAGCATTTCTAATCAATTGTGCAGGACTACAGTCCGATCGGATTGCCCAACTCGCAGGCATCAAACCAAGCGCAAAAATCATTCCTTTTCGAGGCGAATACTACGAACTAATTCCTGAAAAACGGTATTTAGTCAGAGGGCTAATTTACCCAGTTCCCAACCCCAGTTTTCCATTCCTTGGTGTTCACTTTACCCGGATGGCCGATGGCACCGTTCACGCCGGACCCAATGCTGTCCTGAGTCTCAAGCGCGAAGGCTACAAAAAAACCGACTTTGACCTGCGCGATGCTATGGACACCCTCACCTATCCCGGTTTCTGGAAACTCGCGATCAGACATACAGACCAAGGCACTCAAGAAGTAATGCGATCGATACTCAAGCCTTTGTTTGTCAAAAGCTTACAACGCCTCATTCCTGAAATCATAGCCAAAGACTTAATTCCCGCTCATGCCGGAGTTCGTGCCCAAGCGCTTCAACCTGACGGTAAACTAGTAGACGATTTTCTGATTGTGTCCGATGAACATGCATTACATATTTTAAATGCACCCTCTCCCGCCGCCACGGCTTCTCTCGAAATTGGCCGATCGATCGTCCAGCAAATTCCCCCGCCCACTCGTTTACAAATTGCAACCTCATGAACCAGTGTAATCGGCTTAACTCAAAATTCTGGATTTTCGGTCTGGATTTTTGGTGGCATTAATCTTTATAGAACCTATTTGACATTATTAGGGTATCCTAAAAGCAGTGCAAAAATCTCATATCCACCAGTCCTATGGCCTATTCCAGCAGTCTAATCGATAAAGAATGGGAACGTCTTGAACCCCTTCTGTCGGAAGTGTTGCCCCCTAAAAAACAAACTAGACCTCCGGCTTGGACCAAACGAGAACTTCTAGATGGAGTCTTATATCAACTCAAAATGGCTGTAACTGGCAAGACTTACCCAAAGACTTACCGCCCTATCCAACCGTCTATTGGCACTACAAACAATGGTATGCAGCCTCATCACTGCGATACTACTTACCCCATTTTCTCCGCAACCAATATGGATTGGAATTGCCTGTTTTGGGTTGGGTTTTTTGCCGATCGTAGTTCAATTGCTTCATCCAATCTTTAAATTTAGACAAGCTAAATGAGTTTAGAGTATGAGCATGTATAAAAGTTGCCATCACTAGTAAAGTGAGCCATTAGTAAAGTTACCTCGATTTTTCGATCAATTTTCTTCCGCTAAGTCCGATTTCTATGCACAGTCACAAAATTAACCAATCTCACGCTACACCACGATCTATCACTCAGCCAATTAGCGTAGGAACTCCTAATTGGCTCTCGCCAATGCCCGTAAATGTACAGGCGACCATCAAAAAATAAATGCCTACACTAGGCAACCAAGTCGCCGTGAGCTTTGTCCCTATGCGAGTTTTGATATATTCCTATAACTATCACCCCGAGCCGATCGGCATCGCCCCCTTGATGACTGAACTCGCAGAAGGACTAGTCAGCCAAGGCCACGAAGTTCGGGTCGTAACTGGAATGCCCAACTATCCTCAGCGACAGGTCTACGACGACTACAAAGGCAAGCTCTATCTTACGGAAACCCTCAACGGCGTTATCATTCAGCGCAGTTTCATCTGGGTCAAACCCAAACCAAGTCTAATAGATCGGCTTCTCCTAGACGGAAGCTTTGTTGTTTCTAGCTTTTTCCAAGCCCTGCGTGGATGGCGACCCGATATAATTCTGTTGACAGTGCCACCACTGCCCGTATGTGTCCCGGCGGCGTTGCTCGGCTTAATCTACAATTGCCCCATAGTATTGAATGTCCAAGATATTCTCCCTGAGGCGGCCATTCATGTGGGATTACTAAAAAGTAAAACGATGATTCGGATCCTAGAAAGTTTAGAGCGTTTCTCCTATCGCACGGCCCACACCATTAGTGTCATTGCGGATGGTTTCGTTGACAATCTCATCAATAAAGGGGTTCCCGCTAGCAAAATCACCTGTATCCCTAACTGGGTGAACACTCAATTCATCCGGCCCCTTCCCAAGGAAAATAATGCCTTCCGCAAAGCCCACGGACTTGAAGGAAAATTTGTCGTCATGTACTCGGGGAATATTGCCCTGACTCAAGGTCTCGAAACCGTGGTCGAAGCAGCAGCCCGACTGTCGGACCATCCTGATATCGCGTTTGTCATTGTCGGAGAATCCCGAGCGATCGCAAAACTAAAAGACCACTGCACCGCTTGCGGAGCCACCAACGTTCATCTCTTGCCATTCCAACCCCGCGAAATGCTTCCCGAGATGCTAGCGGCGGCTGATGTTGGCCTAATTGTGCAAAAACACAATGTAGTATCCTTTAATATGCCGTCAAAAACTCAAGTCCTATTGGCCAGTGGTCGGGCGATCGTTGCTTCCGTTCCCAGTACGGGTAGTGCCGCTAAAGCTGTCGAAAAGAGTCGCGGTGGAATGGTGGTCGCCCCGGAAAGTCCTGAAGCCCTTGCCGACGCAATTTTGAAGCTTTCAAACGATCCGGAACTCACCGATCGCTATGGTCACCAAGGTCGTCAATATGCTTTAGAGCGCTACTCCTTTGAACAAGCTTTAATGCAATACGAAAAACTCTTTTATGCCGTGGCTTCGACTCGTAAGCATCCGATTTATACACTTCGCCCAGAAGAATTTAGAAGCTAACCCGATCGCGACTTTAATGCATAATTGGGGAATACTAAGGCTAACGAAATAAAACTAAGTTTATTGAAAACAATTAAATTTATTTTGTATCAGTGAATGCCCTCTTTGCCCTAGAGCTTTCTTTTCCCTATGAAATCCCCCATTTTTTCAAAACTTCCCGTCTCCATTCTTATTCCGGCCCGAAACGAAGAAGCGAATCTTACGGCTTGTTTAGAGAGTGTGTCTTGTGCGGATGAAGTGTTTGTGGTGGATTCACAGAGCAGCGATCGTAGTATCGAAATCTCAGAGCAATATGGGGCAACTGTTGTCCAGTTTGAGTTTAATGGTCGCCATCCAAAGAAGAAGAACTGGTCTCTCGACAATCTTCCCTTTCGTAATGAATGGGTTTTGATCGTAGATTGCGATGAACGGATTACCCCCGAACTCTGGAACGAGATTGAAGTCGCAATTAAAAATCCTGAATTTCAAGGATATTATCTAAATCGAAAGGTATTTTTTCTAGGGAAATGGATTCGGTTTGGTGGAAAATATCCTGACTGGAATCTGCGTTTATTTAAGCATCAAGTCGGGCGCTACGAGAACCTTGGAACTGAAGGAATGCGCAATACGGGCGACAATGAAGTCCATGAGCATGTCATCTTAAATGGCAAAGTTGGCTATCTCAAAGAAGATATGCTACATATCGATTTCCGTGACATTTATCACTGGCTAGAACGCCATAACCGCTACTCAAATTGGGAAGCGCAGGTTTATTACAATATCCTTAAGGGAAAAGGCAACGATGGCACGATCGGCGCTAATCTCTTTGGCGATAATGTCCAACGTAAACGCTTCTTGAAACGGATTTGGGTTCATTTGCCTTTTAAGCCATCGCTGCGGTTTGTTTTGTTTTACTTCCTACGTTTCGGCTTCCTTGATGGAAAAGCAGGCTACACCTATGGTCGGTTGCTCAGCCAATACGAGTTCAATATTGGCGTGAAGCTCCTGGAAATTGATCAATTCAATGGCGCTCTGAATCAACAGGTAATTTTGGACGATCGGATGACCATTCCTGCCGTTGCTGAGATTGAAGGTTAATTATCATGGGATCGCCTCTCCGCCCACGACGACGGATCGACCTTGCACCTTACATTGAGTTCGATGCGGAATTTGAGACTGAGTTCAAATTAGATGCCCCGCCACAATTTGATCTGAGGAGTTATGACCAATCTGACTTCGATCGAGGACGATCGGGTGGATTTATTCTGCTGTGGTGGTTGGTGCAGGCGATCGTATTTCCCTTGACGTTACATTCTATGAGTGGAGTTCGGGCCAACCTATTGCGATGGTTTGGAGCAAAAATTGGAGACGGTGTAATTATTCGTCCAACGGCACGATTTACCTACCCGTGGAAAGTTGAAATTGGGGACTGGAGCTGGATTGGGGATGATGTTGTCTTTTATAGCCTCGATCGAATTGTGGTTGGAAATCACGCGGTTATTTCTCAGAAGAGCTATCTTTGCACCGGAAGCCACGATTTTCGTAGGTCTAGCTTTGACCTAAAAACGGGTGTAATTCAAATTGGTAATGGCGCTTGGATTGCGGCGGATTGCTTCATTGGGCCAGACGTGACGATCGGCTCAAATACTGTCGTCGGGACTAGAAGTACGGTTTTAAAATCACTCGCTAGTGATCAAATCTGCTGGGGCAATCCTTGTAAAGCAAGATCGGATCGATCGGACCGTCCAATTAGCACTGACCAAGGTTAATAAATTGTGGGACGTTCTAGGGTGAATTGGTCGATCTTTTCATCGATTCATATCCATGAGTCCAGTTGGGGCGTTAGAATCAATAAGCCCTTTTTTCAATTATTCCGAAATGGCAAAACGTTCTAGCAAATCCTCCACAAACGATGCGGCTGACGTTTTGAGCGATCGTCCGATAGATGCGATCCCCCAGGCTGTTACTGGATCTCGTCATAATCCATCCAACACCATTCGGATTCGGGGCGCGAGACAACACAACCTCAAAAATATTGATCTCGAAATTCCCCGCGACAAAATGATCGTTTTTACGGGCGTATCGGGTTCAGGAAAATCGTCGTTAGCCTTCGATACCATTTTTGCGGAAGGCCAACGGCGTTACGTTGAATCTCTGAGTGCCTATGCACGGCAATTTCTCGGTCAGGTGGACAAACCCGATGTGGATGCGATCGAGGGCTTAAGTCCGGCTATCTCCATTGATCAAAAATCGACCTCTCATAACCCACGTTCCACCGTTGGGACCGTTACTGAAATTTACGATTATTTACGGCTGTTGTTTGGCCGTGCGGGTGAACCCCATTGCCCAGAGTGCGATCGGGCAATTGCGCCCCAAGCGATCGACCAAATGTGCGACAAAATAATGGAACTACCGGATAAAACCCGTTTCCAAGTTCTTGCGCCTGTAGTTCGGGGTAAAAAGGGGACGCATAAAAAAACAATCTCTAGCATCGCCGCTGACGGGTTTGCGCGGGTGCGGATTGATGGCGAGGTTCGCGAGTTAAATGATTCGATCGAACTCGATAAGAATAAGTTTCACGACATTGAAATTGTGGTCGATCGGTTGGTGAAAAAAGACGACATGCAGGAGCGGTTGGTTGATTCATTGACCACTTGTTTGAAGCATTCCAATGGCATCGCAATGATCAGCATTGTGCATCCTGAACCTAAAGAGGGTGAATCAGGAGAACAAGATCCAAGCCAAGAAGTAGTAGAAAAGATTGCGGATCTTGTATTTTCCGAGAACTTCGCTTGCCCAGAACACGGGGCCGTGATGGATGAATTATCGCCGCGATTATTTTCATTCAATTCTCCCTATGGTGCTTGTCCTGACTGTCATGGTTTGGGGAGTCTTCGCAAGTTTTCACCAGATTTGATCATTCCAAATCCTGCGCTTCCGGTATATGCCGCGATCGCACCTTGGTCTGACAAATACAATACTTACTATTTATCATTGTTGTGTAGTGTTGCAGAAGCCTATAGCTTTGATATTAAAACACCCTGGGAAAAGCTACGCGATGACCAAAAGGAGATTGTTTTGTATGGTTCTCCAGAACCGATTTGGATTGAAACCGATTCGCGTTATCGAGATACCAAAGGCTACAACCGTCGCTATGAAGGTGCATTACCGATGCTGGAACGACAGTATCAAGAAGCTTCGTCTGATTTACAAAAACAAAAACTTGAACAATATCTAATTGATCAGCCCTGTGAATCTTGCAATGGATTTCGTCTCAAACCTGAATCCTTAGCCGTTCAAGTTGGGCAGTTTCGGATTCAAGATTTAACAAGTGTTTCAATTCGAGATTGCTTAACTCAAATTTGGGAAATGAATCTGACTCCAAAACAGGCCAAGATTGCAGATTTGGTTTTAAAAGAAATTAAAGCACGATTGAGCTTTTTGCTAGATGTGGGGTTAGATTATCTAACGCTCGATCGTCCGGCTATGACCCTTTCTGGCGGCGAGGCTCAACGAATTCGATTGGCGACGCAGATTGGGTCGGGGTTGACGGGTGTACTGTATGTGTTGGATGAACCAAGTATTGGGTTGCATCAACGGGACAATACGCGACTGCTCGGGACGCTGACGAAATTACGAGATTTAGGAAATACTTTGGTCGTGGTGGAGCATGATGAAGAGACCATGCGAGCGGCGGATTTCATTGTGGATATTGGTCCCGGAGCGGGCGTACATGGTGGTCGGATTGTTTCCCAGGGAAGTTTGCAGAATCTTTTGGATGCCGAGGAATCGCTGACGGGAGCCTATCTATCTGGACGATTGAAGATTGATACTCCGGCCAAACGACGCGAAGGAAACGGCCGATCGATTTCAGTGAAAAATGCGTATCGAAACAATCTTCAAGGCATTGACGTTACGATTCCACTGGGTGAATTAGTTTGTATTACGGGGGTTTCTGGATCGGGCAAATCGACATTAGTCAATGAGTTACTTCATCCCGCGATTCAGCATCACTTTGGTCGTAAGGTGCCATTTCCAAAAGCCGTTGATCAAATCATTGGTTTAGATACCTTAGACAAAGCGATCGTAATTGATCAATCCCCCATCGGACGAACTCCTCGATCGAATCCAGCGACTTATACCGGAATATTTGATGTTATTCGTGAAGTGTTTTCAACCACGATCGAGGCCAAAGCACGAGGGTATAAACCGGGTCAGTTCTCGTTTAACGTCAAAGGTGGACGCTGTGAATCTTGTGCAGGACAAGGTGTAAATGTAATTGAAATGAACTTTCTGCCCGATGTCTATGTGCAATGTGAAGTATGCAAAGGCAAACGATATAACCGAGAAACATTGCAGGTGAAATTTAAAGAAAAATCGATCGCTGATGTATTAGATATGACGGTGGAAGTAGCTGCTGAATTCTTTCAAAATATTCCCCAAGCGCATGTTCGTTTGAAAACGTTGTTCGATGTTGGCCTTGGGTATATGAAAATTGGACAATCTGCACCGACGCTCTCGGGGGGCGAGGCTCAGCGGGTCAAGCTTGCATCAGAATTGTCTCGCCGTGCGACGGGAAAAACATTGTATTTGATTGATGAACCGACAACGGGATTATCATTTTATGATGTGCATAAGTTGTTAGATGTGGTCCAGCGATTGGTGGATAAGGGGAATTCGGTGTTGATGATTGAACATAATTTGGATGTGATTAGATGTAGTGATTGGGTGATTGATCTTGGGCCTGAAGGGGGCGATCGGGGTGGACATGTGATTGCGGCGGGGACTCCTGATGAGGTGGCGCAGGTGAAGGAGTCTTATACCGGGCATTATTTGAAAGTTGCGCTAGAGAACTATCCTATGGGCGGATAGAATCTGAGGATATTGGGATATTTTCGATTTGATAATATTCCAATATCTTATTTACAATAGTCTGAACAATTCTGACTTCAGATAAGTATCGCGATACTGCTTTCTAGCCATATCTTCTGCCTCCGCTTTTGTCCATTGCGCGACAGAGGTAAGATTGCCAATAGAATGGAATTTATTGCGCCACATTCGTTCACAGCTAGATGCCGTTTCAACCCCTAAACCCAATCTACAGAAGTCTTGCCTCGTGCAGCAATGCCTGAATCTTGATGGGAACCGATACAACGGGTATGACAGGCTTTAAGACTCGTTGCATCGACAAAACTAATTCCTGTATCCGCCCCGAAGCAAGTCTTCAGATAACA
>JAYUEW010000003.1:0-2925 GCA_043739045.1 Synechococcales cyanobacterium | reverse complement strand
ATAAGAACAATGTTCCGATCGCCAATTTCGATCGTGTGAATGCCCTCATTATCAGTTCCGGCATTAAATAGCAAAACGAAGACGTGCATAGGAACCGATGGAATACCAACAAATAAATGAGCCAAAATCTGACTCACTATCACAGTATCTTATTCCACCTTGACTCAACTCGAAGAGTTTGGCCGCGCCCGATTAGCTTAAGAATTCTTTATCTCATTCATCTAGGAAATCAGGAGTGAGATCACAATTGAGACCTGGATTCAAGTCAACCGTTGCACTCAGTAAGCGATTTTCGTAGCGACGGTTGCGACGACGGCCTTTTGAGCTGGTTGCACGCTTCTGCGATCGTTTGTCCCGGACGAGGTGAGCCAGATCCGGCGCATCAGCCAGATCCGACAGTGTTTCGTTTGAGGTACGTTTCATGATTGATAACGAGCTTGTTAGGATATATTAAATTTTACAACAATAAAGTTTCAGCCTGTGAGTTATGGAAAGTCCTGTTGAATTTTTAACCGTTGAAGAATGTCGCCAAGTCGATGCGGCGCTCTTGACCTCTCGCGAGAAGTTCACATCACGGGTGGCGATTTATGCATTACGATCGCTCAAAACGATCGCCACACAGCAAAACTGCACCATCAAAAGTCTATCCCAGGAGACCATTACTGACTGGATCCACAGCGATCCCAGCTTACAAGAAAGTCACGATGGCAATTTCAGAGATTTTTTTTCGCAGATTGTTTTGGGAGCAATTCGCCCCTTGCAGACCATGGCAAATGATATGGCCGAGCAAAATAACGGTGCGATCGAAAATGTAACGGTTGCACAAGTTATTTCCTACTATGAAGCTCAAGCCAAAGCAAGCCTATAGACCGACTAGTCTGATTAGACCGATCGCCATAGTGAGCCATAGCTCTCATAGTTGCCATAGTATGGGACTTATATTGCATCAAGCCAGACTACCCCTAGGTCGATGCAATATAAATCCAGTTCAGATCACGACGTATCGCTAGATAATCATGCCATCGGGAATAATCGCATTCTTGACGACGACGACAATGCCACTGCGAATGATGAAACCCAAGTGTTCACGATCGGTATCTTCAATGCGATCTTTATTGACAATTTGGACATCGCAACCGATGTGAGCATTTTTGTCGATGATGGCACGGCGAATTGTTGTGTTACGACCAATTCCAAGAGGAACGTAGTCAGCCGAGTCCATTCCCATTGACTTATCATTGGCCGTACTTTCGTAAAAATCCGCACCCATCAATAAGCTATCTTCAATCACAGAGCCTTCTTCAATCCTCGATCGGACCCCTAAAACGGAGTGATTAATTCGACATTTTTTCAGAATACACCCCTCGCCAATAATCGACTCAGTGACGTGAGCATCGAGGAACTTGCTGGGCGGCAAGAAGCGATGACGGGTGTAAATGGGAGCGTCTTCCTCGTAAAAACTAAAGTCAGGACGGGGTTGATGGGTCAGGGCAAGATTGGCCTCATAGAAGGACTCGATCGTCCCGATGTCTTCCCAATACCCCTTGAAGAGGTACGCCTGAATATTGTTATCTTTCGCGGCTTCAGGAATGATTTCTTTGCCGAAATCGGTAAACTCAGGATTTTTATAGAGAAGCTTGATGAGGGCTTCTTTTTTGAAGACGTAGATTCCCATAGACGCGATATAGGGCGACTGGACGGCTTCGTCTGCACTCAGGCCTAACACCGTCGTATCTACCTGCATGGCCTTCAGTTCATCGCCTTTGGGTTTCTCGCAAAAATCCACAACCCGACCCGAGGCATCGATTTTCATCAGCCCAAAGTCAGATGCACGTTTCTCGTCCATGGGGACAACGGAAAGAGTGATGTCGGCTCCAGTTTCGCGGTGACGTTCGACAAATTTCCGGTAGTCCATCCGATACAAATGATCCCCAGACAAGATGACATACTCATCCACATCCCATTCCTGAAGCATCCAGATATACTGGCGAACCGCATCCGCCGTACCTTGGAACCAGTTGGGATTCTCGGGGGTTTGTTGGGCGGCTAAGACTTCAACAAAACTATCGTTAGCGCCAAGGCCAGTACCGTTGTAAGTCCGCGAAATGTGACGATTGAGGGATGCTGAATTGAATTGTGTTAGGACATAGATCTTGTAGATTTCTGAATTGATGCAATTACTAACAGGGATGTCAATCAAACGATATTTTCCTGCTAGTGGGACGGCTGGCTTAGCGCGTCGCTTTGTCAGAGGATAAAGTCTTGTACCCGCTCCGCCGCCTAGAATGATGCCTAAAACTTTTTTCACAACTCGCAACCTCTTGCCATTTTAACGCGGACTGATTAACACCTTAGGGTACTAGTTTCCGGCTACAGGGATCACGGGTGCAAGAGGAATAGACTACATTTTTTGAGAATTCTTTGAGGTTGGGAGGGCTGGGGGTAATCCCGGTAAGGGGAGTTTAAGGGATATCACGGCTGGTACTCGAGTCTTCTAAATCTTGCCGCTCTCGCTTGAGATCCGCCTCTAGTGCCTGAAGCTGTTCACGACGGGCTTCCAATTCCAAGGCACGCCGATCGAGTTCTTGATTCTGGAGGGTCATAGATTGTCGCCATTGCTCGGCTCGTTCTGTTTCTTTACGAAGAAATTCTGGGGTTACGCCGAAGGTTAAATAATTTTGGATCAAGGCGATGATCCAAGGTTTGGCATCGTCAACTTGCAATATTTCTTTACGATCGCTGGTCTTAACAATCACCCAAGCACCCGGCAGATGATCACAGGCACGATCGCTCTCGATCTTGGATCCTCCGCCACCGTCCACCAATCCCCACACCTCTTCTGATTCTTGAACGGCGATTAACAGGAAACTAGAGAGTCTTGGAGTATTTTTGTCATGATGAACCTGAGCCAGATAAAACATGCCG
>JAYUEW010000002.1:0-4653 GCA_043739045.1 Synechococcales cyanobacterium | reverse complement strand
AAGGCGAGAATACAAGACTCCGGCACTATCTGGCCCGCTTACATCGAAAGACGTTGTGCTATTCCAAATCAGAGGAAATGCTGAGGCATTCGGTTAAATTGCTACTTCACTATCTCAAATTTTGGGATGTACCTATTCCTTAAACCCTCATACCGTAAATCTGCGACGCCAAATTATCGCGTTTCCCTAGAAAGAGGCACTTTAGTTCAAGTGCAAATCTTGTCAGGTCCAGAAATAGAATTGGTGGTGTATCAAGGAATGGGGATGGGTTGTTTTGTTAAGACTTCAAAAACGAAGCTCGATAGTAAATTCTATTTCGTCCAGAATTAATGATACTCCTGGCCTTAAGTCGGGGAACCTTCAAACACATCCATGACGGTCATCGCACTGTTTATCAATTGGTTTGAGTTTAGATTGGACATTTAATCATTTTCAACAAATCTAAGACATTGCCGTTCTGTTGTGATCTCTGGCTATTGATGTTCGATACTAATTACGGTATTCTAGGAACCCCTGTGTGCATATGAAAGTCAGTACTATTAATATCAGTATCATTAATTAATTGTGGGTAAGCAGTCTTGAGTCAGCCTTCAGCCTTTTGGAATCGGCGTAAAATTATCCAGGCTGGAATCGGCGCGGGTTTAGGCATGGTTGGTGGCGCAATAGCTTGGTCGCAACGACAGTCCTTAACGATGTCTCAAGGAACTCTGCCTCAAGGAGCGGTCAAAGTTCCGGCCATGGCACCGATGAATCACGGAGAGATGAGCCACGGCAATAGCATTAGCCCGATGGCCATGCTGCGAGACTTCGATCGGGGAACGATCACCCAAGAAAACGGTCGTACAGTCCGGGAATTCAAGCTCGTGGCCCAGTCTGGAGAATTACAACTCGACAAAGCCAATAAATTCATCACCTGGAATCTCAATGGTCGGGTTCCGGCTCCAACGCTGCGGGCGAATGAAGGCGATCGGATTCGGGTTGTGTTTCAAAACAAAGGTGGCCACGCCCATTCACTTCATTTTCATGGGGATCATCCCGCCAACATGGATGGCATTAAACCCGTGCGCAATGGTCAAGTATTTGTTTATGAATTTGATGCAAAACCCTTTGGCGTCCATCTTTATCATTGCCATGTGGAACCCGTAACACGTCATATCGGTAAGGGCTTGTATGGCATGTTTATTGTCGATCCGCCTACGCCACGACCGCCTGCGGATGAATTAGTACTAATTATGGCGGGCTATGACGTGAACGCCGATCGTAAAAATGAGCTGTATGCGTTCAATGGAATTCCTCACTATTACATGCATAATCCGATCGCAATCCAACAAGATCAACTGATTCGACTTTACGTTCTCAACATGATCGAGTTCGACATTGCCGCAACCTTTCATCTCCACGCGAATTTATTCACGGTCAACCAAACGGGCCGATCGATCGCAGGTGGCAGCTACGAAACTGATGTGATTACTATGGGCACGGCTGAGCGTCATATTTTGGAATTCAAGTATCACGAAACTGGGAAATTTATGTTCCATCCTCACCAAGATTTCATGGCAGAAGCGGGCTGTATGGGCTATTTTGACGTGATCGCTAATGCTTAAACATAAGAGATAAGCGCCCTGTCTTCGTTGAAATTCACGGGAATCTCTACATCACTACTGACTTTCGATCGCAAAATTATGCTACTTTTATAGAGTGTCATTGATAATCTCTCGCATCTATGGCTCCCCATTATTTTATAGATCTGGTTTCCATCTCATGAAAGTTTTAACGTTTACAGGACTGTGTTTGGCTGGAGTAAGTCTCTCCCTATTGGCTGCTTGCAGTAACTCCACGCCCATTACGCAAGCCCCCAGTACTTCAACGACCTCGGTCGATCATGCTGGAATGAGTCATGGGAAAAAAATTAATATCAATAATGCGCTGCTTTCAGAACTCGACAAACTCGAAGCCAAGCTCGGTATTCCTGCACTCTCGAACAAGATTCAATCTAGTCGTCCCTATGGGAAATCTGAAGAACTAGTTTCCAAGAATGTTATTAATCAGGCACAATTCGATCAAGTCAAAGAGATGGTGACGATCGAGGAAGTTGTGCTGACCGGTGAAGCGAAAGATCTCGATTACATGGTAAAACTCGGCTTAATGAAAGGTCACATGTATGTTGCAAAAGAGCTTCTGGCCCTCGGCAAGCCGGATCAGGCAGAGCCTCACATTGGCCATCCGGTTGAAGAAATTTATGCTGATGTCGAAGCGCAACTAAATGAACGTGGTGTCAAAGAATTTAAAAAATCATTGATGGCATTGCAAGAACTGGTCAAAGCGGGCGCAAAGGACAAAGCAAAGGTTGATGCTGAATTTAATACTTCGATGAAGGCTATTGATGGCGCGATCGCAATGTTGCCTGAAACTCAAAGAAAGTCGCCGAAGTTTGTAATTCAAGTGATGAATGGATTGCTAGATACGGCCAACAGTGAATATGGTGCGGCGGTGGCAGATGGCAAAATTAAAGAAGCCATTGAATATCAAGACTCTCGTGGTTTCGTTCAATACTCTAGTGAACTGTTTAAGTCTATTTCTAGCCAAGTGACGACCCAATCGCCGGAAACTGAGAAAAAGATGTCAGTCGCATTGAAAGACTTGGCTCTCAATTGGCCGACTGCCGTTGCACCTGCTGCGCCTGTGAAGACAACCCAACAAGTGACGAAGCTTGTCAAAGAAATTGAAACGTCTGGGCAAACTATTAACTAAGGCCAAATTTGACCGATCGATATGACACCCGTTCTCAATCCACCCCTCAACTCATTGAAATAAACCCATGGATTTCAGCGCTGCCATTCCCACATTTGTGATTACATTACGAGAAGGCGTAGAGGCGGCTCTAGTCGTCGGTATCGTCCTTGCTTATCTGAAAAAATCAAGCCAATCTCACCTTAAAAACTGGGTCTATTCGGGCATTGGTTTCGGTCTTGCTTTGAGTGCCATTACTGGGGTGATGCTGGGCTGGTTTCTTCAGAACATTGGTCAATCTAATGAAAAATATGGTCCGGTTTTTGAACCTGCATTGGAAGGGATCTTCAGTGCGATCGCCATTGCATTCTTGAGTTGGATGTTGATTTGGATGACGCAAAATGCGAGGGGAATGAAGGGGGCAGTTGAAGGTGCTATTGGCGCGGCATTATCTCAAACTCAAGCGGGATGGGGAATTTTCAGTCTTGTTTTCTTTGCGATTTTGCGTGAAGGGTTTGAGACTGTTCTATTTATTGCGGCCAAATTTCAACAGGGCATTGCGCCTGCGATCGGTGCAGCTTTGGGCATTGTCAGTGCGGCGGCGATCGGGGCGGCGATATTCAAATTTGGCGTGCGGTTGAATATTCGTAAGTTCTTTTTGTATATGGGTGTATTTTTGCTGTTGATTGTGTCGGGCTTAGTGGTGACTGCCTTGGGGCATTTTGATACGGCGATTAATACCTTTGCTGGACTCGATCGTAAATCGGCTAATGTCTGCATTTTCTACGAACATTTTTCTTCACCTATGAACCGATCGTGCATTCTTGGGCCAATGGTTTGGAACTTGAGCAAAATTCTTCCAGACGATCGATTCCCTGGATTGATATTCAGCACATTGCTCGGTTATACGCAGAAATTGTTTGTGGTGCAGGCCATTGCTTATGTGGCATTTTTGGGCACGATCGGAACACTCTATTTCAAGAGTCTAAATCAGCCGGTAATCAAGGCTCAATTGCAATCTAAGGTTGCATCAGAATCATAAAGCTCGATCCCCTAAATCCCCCTTTTTCAAGGGAACTATGAATTGAATTCTGGTTCCCCATTTTCAAGGGGGTTAGAGGGATCTTCATTTGCGTTTGGATGAAAATACTCATGAATTTGTTCAGCCATTTTAGGCCCAATTCCCGGAACTTTAGCAATTGAATCGACCGTCGCTTCCCGAATATAATCAATCGATCTAAACGTCGCCAGTAACTGTTTTTGACGATAATGCCCTAATCCTGGAATCTCATCAAGGCGCGATCGTTGCATTCGTTTCGATCGTTGTTGACGATGAAAACTCACAGCAAATCGGTGAGCCTCATCGCGCAATCGTCGTAAAAGCTGGACTCCGGGCTGCTCCGACTCCGTGGATAATGGGTTAGATTCACCCGGTAAAAAGATTTCTTCTCGCTGCTTGGCCAAACTCACTACTCGCAGTTCTTCCAGCAAATTCATATCTCGTAGCGCATTGATCACCGCCGAAAGTTGCCCCTTCCCGCCATCAATCATAATTAAATCTGGGAAATCAGAGAATGCCGTTGATTGCCGGGTCAGAATTGACGACTCATTCCACTTCCGAATATGTTCTCCCCGCGCCTTTGCATTGGCATACTTCCGGAACCGTCGGGTAATGATTTCCGCCATACTCGCAAAGTCATCCGAATGACCGGGACGTACATCGGGATTTTGAATCTTATAGTGACGGTAATGTTGTTTCGCTGGCAATCCATCGACAAATACAACTTGAGATGCAACAGCATCCGATCCTTGAATGTGCGAAATGTCGTACCCTTCAATCCGCTTCGGCAATTCTGGCATATCTAAAATTTCCGCCAAATCTTGCATAGCGCGAGTATTCCGATCGGCCACCCGCTGAGTTCG
>JAYUEW010000001.1:0-12286 GCA_043739045.1 Synechococcales cyanobacterium | reverse complement strand
CTGCTTTAGTCAGCAGACCGCCAGTACTGCCCGGAAATAAGGGCGCTTTTCCTGTGAGGGTTTCCGACATGCGTTTCGCTCTCTCAAAGAACATTTAGTTGAAATTTTACCCCTGACGATCGCCCCGATTCCTGAATGACAGCGATCTGTAACAGTTGTTAATGAGGATATTGATAAGGATGTTTCAAAATGGCACCTAGTACCCTCGTAGCCGTCGGACAAAAAGGTCCAACCGACGACGGGCAATGGGCAAACTTTCGAGAACCTGAGGGCTTAAATCTCGGACTAATTGCATAGGTGAGTCCGGCGGATACTCTTGACCATACCCAAGTAGACCAACGGTATTGCGCATCCGATCGGCCAAAAACAACGCGATCGCCCGATAGAAATGAGACGCAAATTTACCGCCATCATCTAACTTCTGTTGCAGCGCTTTTGCCGGAATCGTGAACACAATGGAGTCCCGAGTCGCAATCACGGTAGCAACGGGCGGGCGACTATCTAAGAATGAAATCTCACCAAAGACTTCTCCGCTTTTGAGCCGCGCAATCTCTCGCCCCTGCAACGCCTCCACCACCACCTGAAATTCTCCGCTCACCACCACATAAAAAGCATCAACGGGATGGCCTTCCTGAATCAATCGAGAACCTGTTGCAATCTTCTCTTTGCGTCCCACCCGCATCAACCAATCTACATCGCTATCATCTAGCTCACCGAGAATGAAAAGAATTTTACGCATTGTGGCCACAAAATCTATTGGAGAATCCACCGTCGGAGTTCTAGTCTAACGATTTTCGTGGCAAGGCATAAACATCACGTCCGCCAGACAGAGAAAACGCTAAGGAATGTTGTAAATCTTTACTTGAAAGGGTGACAAACAATAACATTCCGATCGCCACAATACCCGTTGCCACTCCAAACAACCCTCGATAACCAATTGAGTCGGCAATCCCTCCCAAACTGGGGCCAGCGGTGAAAATTCCTAAATCAAATCCACTGAGACTTAATGCAAAAATCCGCCCACGCAGCTCAGGTGGACACCGATCGGTAATCGTAGCCATGGTCACAGGTAGAAACATTCCGCTGCCAATGCCTTCAATCAGTCCAGCTAAAATAAAGGTCCGATCGCTGGGAATCAGCCACAGCAACGCCATTGATAGAGCATAGGCCGACATCCCCAGGGTAATAAATCGGCCTCGACCATAGCGATCGCTTTGTTTTCCGGCGATCGATCGGGTGGCGAATCCCATAATTGCAGCGGATGAATAGAAAGCACTGGCCGTAACGTTAAGCTGATTTTCTCTCACATACAGCGGCACAAAGGTACTCAGAATCCCAAAGGCCAGACCAACTACCAGCAGCGTCAAGGTCGGCAGTCGAAAGCTATTGCTGGTTAATATTTTCCAAAAGGGCTGAATATTTTGGGCTTGAGTCGCAGACTGGGGTTTCGCAGGCACCACAATTTGAGTAGCTAAGACAAAGCTGACGGACGCTAAGGTACTGGCCAACCAGAAACAATCCGAATAATTAGAATAGCCCCGCGATCGCAACACCCAATCCCCCAGCAGTGGACCAAAAGCCATGCCAATGGGATACGTAAGGCTCATCGTTCCTATGACTTCGCCACGATGCTGGGGAGGTGAAATATCGGCCACCAAAGCACTGTAGGCGGTCGCAAATGCGGCAATACTGATGCCATGAAAAATTCTCACCCCGATTAGCGCAAATTTTTGAGTCACTAAGAGATAAGCCACAGGAGCCGTCATGGCCACTAAAATACCCAGTATCAAAACTAGTTTTCGTCCGCCAGAATCCACCATTTTTCCTAGATGTGGTCGAAAAATCAGCAGACCTACGGCAAAGGATCCCATGATAATGCCGAGTTCTTGGGCGGTGGCGTTGAGGTCTTTAATATAGAGTGGCAGAATGGGCAATAAGCTGGCCATACAGGACCAAAAGACCAAGCCTGATGTAAACAAAAACCAAAGATTTCGACGAATGGGCGGGGACAGTTGGGCGATCGCACTCATAAGAACATTGAGCCTGAATTAATTAGGTCTGTTAATTCCCAACAGAACAAGACCTAATGCGAGAGCTACATCCTGTCAGGGCATCTACCATAGCAACTCTATTGTCATTTTGGTTACAAAAGTTTAAGTAAGAAGCCGATTGGACGGGAAATCGATTGATCGCGTTGGAAACGATCGTTCAGATTGGTAATTTGATGATCGGGTAACTGGTTTAGATTGGATAGATTAAATTCGATCGATGCAGCATTTCTATGGGAATGGATACGATCGTTTCAATCTTTAAAATTTCAAGTCAGTCTAAAGGTAAAGTTAGCTTGCATAGGTGCTAACCGAGAGACTTCAACAGGGATGTCAAATCAGATTTTTCAACCACATACACCTTGCGTACCCTATTAGAGGGTAATGAAACTTTAGCATTAGAGAACACGATGATTGGAGTAACAAACTCTAAGCTCTTTTGTTTTTTAACCTGCAAGGCTTGTTTCATCGTTTGATAAATAAAGTCCTTCTCAAAAGGATAACTCGTCTTTCCCATTCGTCGATGTAGCTGCTGGCCATTAAATCTTACATCCCCTTTGTGAGATTTAACGTCAATTACGTACGCCCTATTTTGAGGCGAGATACATACAATATCAGCGTCACCAAGTCTATTGCCTAAGCGCATACCATACTCCACTTGCCAGCCCTCTTTCTCTAGCTGAGACATCTCTCTGCTGGTGACTTCTTCTCCTTTAGCCCCTTGATCGGCATTATTAGCACGCTTCCACAACACAATTCCATTGGCGACTAAACTTAGAGCAATGACAATAAGCATCACATAAAAGATGAGTGGCATCTCTAGTGAAGACTTAGCCTGAGAAGAATTGTTAGGGGTAAGTTGCTGAAGAAAATACCCAGAGGCTTTTATCCATAAAATTGGCGTACAGATAACAATTACTGCTGTAACAAAGGACAGGACGGCTCTGACTCGTCTTTTGAGTGCAAGTTCACGGATGTTTTGCCCTGCTCGGCGATCGCTTTTGAGCATAAAGCCTTCATGAAGTTATTCAAAATTCTATCATTAGGCAAACCTAAGACAATCGACTGTTCTAGCTATCGAGACTCTAAATAAGCTTTTTGTAGGGGTCCTGATTCTAAAGCCTCAATCACTTCCCAGAACTCAGCTTTGGTCTGGGTTTCATAGTCAAGCTCGGGCTGGTTGGTCATAGCCCATAGGCTTTTTCTTTTTCTACACAGTGGCATATTGCCCCCGAAGAGACAAAATTCTTCAGGGGGTTCTCCATCAGTTTGATTAAGCCGATGGAATATAGACAGAATGCGATCGGGCGATGCCATACCATTCACTAGCACGATCGGCATACCCCACTTCCACAACGTAATCCCGAGATGGAACCGGAATTTCAATCCGCAACTCTTGACTTAACTCATTGCAGTCATATTGATAGAAGTTTTCCAGCACTTCGCTTTCTGGATTAATGCCCGTCACATCATAGAGACGCAGTGCAAAATCCGTGCCGCCTTGTTGTTTTGCATCGCGCTTCTGAGCTTCTGTCAGTTGCCAACGGACGACTGCTTCACGCGAATTTTGAGGTGCGATCACAATGCTAGATCGATCGCCCACCAGCCGGGTTGGATCTAGGATTGGCGTACTGTCGATCGCCGCACTCGCCGCAATGCCAACTCCAGCCGCCGCAATGCCTGCTCCGGCTTGAGTCACGTCGCCCGTCAGATTCGAGGCACCCTCTTTCAATCGGTCCACCTCCTCAAAACCCGTTGTTCTGAGGTCCGGCGTATTGTCGTCAAAGGACCAGTCTTGATCCAATTCAAAATCTCCGGGTCCATCAACTGGGGGAACGGTAATGGTGGGCGCATCCAAATTGGTTTCACTCTTAGACAGCTTTATTGTGGCCGCATTTTGAACATCCTCTGCCCGATCGTTAGCGCCTATTCCGTTCCCCTTCACGAATTCCCAAGCCGCCGTCCCGACTTCTACTGCATTTGCCATCGGGTCCGTCACCTGGTCGGCTAAATTTAAATCGGTCTCATCGCGAATGTAGGGTGCGCCATCGTTTTCGTTCCAGTTATCCCCATCTCCCTTTAGTTTCGCCGCTGCACCTGCCGCCAATCCACCGATCGCCGTTGCACCGCCGACCAAAGCCATATCGCCTGTATTGGTGTTGCCTACGATTTCAGTCGTATTCCTTGCTGTATTTTTCGCTCCATCGCCTTCCCCATCCAGCGGAGTACCGAAGCCAGAATTACCGCGATCGTCATCACCGCCTCGGACCCTAGTATTGGCATTATCACGATTTTTTGGCAACATTAACAACAGCAATCCTGTGCCAAGTAGACCTAGGGGAAGCAACCACTTCAGCCAGCCAGGGAAAGGCAAACCAAAGAGATTTCCATCAGTTTCCGCTGGCAAGCTGTCGTTAGGATTTGTCGCTTTGCTCGCACCAGATCTATTCCCTATCCCGGACGGTTCGCCCGTTGCTGGGCCGACTTCAGTGCCAGAAGCTTCACCGCCCCTCGCCTCCATTTTTGCAGCTTTCGCACCGGGTACGATCGCCCCCA
This sequence comes from Synechococcales cyanobacterium, assembly GCA_043739045.1. GTDB lineage: Bacteria > Cyanobacteriota > Cyanobacteriia > Leptolyngbyales > Leptolyngbyaceae > JAAFJU01. Next base: position 7,682 of record JAYUEW010000001.1, on the reverse strand, counting down.
TGTTTTCAGAGCCGGGTTTCTGCACCTGAGCAATGCCCGATTGACGAATCGTATTTTGCCCCCCTTCTGTTCCCAAGAAGCCCAGGAATGCCTTCACGGGGTTGCTCATCCCACCATTTGCGTCCGATTTATGAACGTAATATAGTGGCTGAGAGAATGGATACAGGGGACTCGTTGGCAGTACGCCATTTATGGTCAGCGTCCGCAATTTATCTTGAGTTCGGGCTTGATTGGCGGGGACAAAGCTAACAGCAGAACCCTTTAGACTCGAAATCAGCGCTTTCATGCTGGTGTCTTCGAGCTTGACCGCATTTTTACCTGATTCCAATGGATCATTTTTGAAGGCTGGATAACCTGCCAATGCTTGACGTGTGTCACTGTTGGTCCGATCGACAAAAGTAATATTGCCTTTTGCGCCGCCCAATTGCGACCAATCCGTTATGTCGCCACGGAACATCTGTGCAAACTTTGGAATCGTTAGATCTTTCGTGAACGAATTTTCAGGATTCACGACGATCGCAATTTTATCTCGGCCAATCAGCGATGCGACTAAGCCCTGAGATTTCTCTTGCGCTGCCAAAGGCCTGCCGATCGCTGCAACATCTGCTCGTCCATTCAACACGTCTTCTAGTGCCTTTGTCCCACTCACCTGAGACACCTCCACCGACGATCCAGGGAACTGAGTTGCAAATTTCTTTTTCAAAGCCCCATTCATCGACATCATGCTGTTGCTGCTATGAACCCGAATTTTTGTACCTTTTTCGATCGTCACATCGCTGGCCGCCACAGAACTCTGTAGCCCGATCGATTGCACAACAACAGCAGCACTCAAAATACTGAAGGATGTAGTCAACGGGGTGGCAGATGCGACCAACGCACAAACCCATCCAAATTGCCGGGGAGAAAGCCGTTTATTTTGCACCATTTTTACCGAATATCCCTGCTCAAATAGGAAACGTTGTTTACATGCCACCCTTGCGCTGATCTAAAGCAAGACTCGCGATACAGCAAGCCGTATCAGTCGATGCCATCGTTCAGGGCGGAAAGGAGAAATCACTGGTGATTCATTTTGTCAAAAGAATCGGTAATTGCACAGACTTTTTAGACAGTTGTGCTTAAATTACGAGCCGATCGTACAAAAACTCCCCATAACTTGTAATACTCATCACGTTAGATCTCATTTGAAGAAATGGAACATGAATTCAAAAGTTTTTCAGATTTAGTTACTTAGTTTCGCCATTCTCCGCCATCTGTCCACCCCTCGAAATTCCCTATGAAGCTTGCCAACCGTCTGTCTATTCGCCCCCAAGATGACTCCAAAGCCATCACCCGTGATTATTTCGATCGGATTGCCCCACAACTCGATTCTTGGAACCGTCGTAATCGTTCCTATTACCGAGATCTAGAAGTTTTCCATCAATTCGTTATTTCTCCCGGTGCAAGGGTTCTGGAAATTGGCTGCGGGACGGGAGATTTGTTGGCGCAGGTCAAACCGGGCTTGGGCATTGGAATTGATTTTTCTCAGAACTTAGTTGCGATCGCTCAAGCTAAATATCCTCACCTACACTTTCACAGTCTGGATGCCGAAGCCTTTACGCCTGACGATATTTTTGATTCATCAGATGGCTTATCTCATGGACCATTTGACTTCATTGTTTTGTCAGGAGTCCTCGGACATCTGAGCAATATCCAAGCCGTTCTCCAGCGATTACATCTCTTTAGTGGCCCTCGCACTCGCTTGATTCTCACCTTTCATAATTACCTCTGGCAGCCGCTTTTGACCGCTGCTGAAAAAATTGGCCAACGCCGACCCCAGCCACCCCAAAGCTGGCTTTCGATGCATGATGTGGAAAATTTACTGACCATTACGGGCTACCAAACCGTTAAAACTGGGCGACGATTTCTCTGCCCCAAGGGAATTCCACTGGTCAGTCCGATCGCCAACCGATTTCTAGTTCAACTCCCCGGACTCAATCACCTAGGTCTCACCAACACTATTATCGCCCGTCCTCAGCCTAGCCCCGAGAGACCAACTTTAAGCTGTTCTGTGATAATTCCGGCCCGAAATGAAGCGGGGAATATTGCTAACGCGATCGATCGCTTGCCGAAGTTGGGCTGTCATACTGAAGTGATTTTTGTTGAAGGGCATTCCACCGATCGGACTTGGGACGAAATTCAGCGCGTTGTCCAGAAGGGCCATCCTGAATTTAAGCTCAGTGCCTTCCAGCAAACGGGAAAGGGAAAAGCCGATGCGGTCAGATTGGGCTTCGATCGGGCGACGGGTGATGTGTTGATGATTTTGGATGCGGACCTGACGGTTCAACCGGAAGACCTGTCGTTGTTTTTTGAGGTAATCGCTTCTGGTCGCGGGGAATTTATTAATGGATCGCGCCTTGTTTATCCGCGATCGGGGGAGGCGATGCCCTGGATTAATAATCTGGCCAATAAATTTTTTAGCCTCGCATTTTCTTTTCTGTTAGGCCAAACCTTAAAAGACACGCTCTGCGGTACGAAAGTGATTCATCGTGATGACTACGAGAAATTAGTAGCGGGACGCGAATACTTTGGTGACTTTGACCCGTTTGGTGATTTTGATTTGCTTTTCGGAGCAACCAAGTTGGGGCTTCATTTAGTCGATGTACCTGTGCGTTATCAACCCCGTGTCTATGGAACCTCAAATATTGCCCATTTTAAAGAAGGTCTTGTTCTTTTGAAAATGTGTCTCTATGCGTCTAAAAAGATCAAGTTCTTTTAAATGAATGGTGTACTATTCTGCGATCGTAAATGATCCTTGAGACTGGGAACGATCGGCGCATAAGTATCGTCATATCGGGAATAATAATTTTTGTCGCTGTTATTCCTGATGTTGTATGTTGAAATCTAAATCTAAATTCAATGTTGTTCTAGTCTATGGTTTGTTTCTGACAGCGATCGGTTCTATTGTAAGCTCTCCTGCTCAGGCTGAACAATCTGGACATGCTGGACAAAATGGAGAATCTCGAACTATTTTTCTAGACCCACAACAGCCATTATTTTTAAATCTTTCCGGGACGGATGGCGCTCCTGGAGACGATGAGGCTAGACGCAATAGCGACAGATATAACTGGCATACGAACGATCGTGACTATGATGATTATGACGAGTACGATAATTATGACGAGTACGATAATTATAACAAGTACAACAAACCATATTCGTCAAATAATTCATCCCGGTGCCACAATTCAGATGTGGGGAAAGCCGCTAAGAATATTACGATGGCGAATGGCGAATCTGGTTTAGCGGGTAGTAATGGTGGTAACGGTGGTAATGGCGGTGATCTGACAATCTACTACCAAAACCGATCGGACTTGCGTCAAGTTTTAGTTGATTCATCACCCGGTCGTGGGGGTTCTGGGGGGCGGGGTTCTCGTGGAACTCGTGGATGTGGGTGCCCGGTATCGAGTTGGAAAGTGAATGATAAAGTTTACACCTGTAAACCAGGACATCGGGGTTCTCGTGGAAGCAGTGGCAGCGATGGAAGCAATGGGAAAATGGGGCAGCTTAGAATTATTGCAGGTAAACAGGCGATCGCAGGGGATAACCCTTTGTATGCCGCACCATTACTAACTATTGCATCTAAAACCATTCCCCTGACTTTGAACCGCTGGTATAAACAATCGGGTGCCTTAGGACTATTGCAGATCAATTCTAAAATTAGCGATGAGTATTTGGAATATCGCGATCGGCTTGAAAAAACAGCGACAGTGAAATGGCAAGCCAAATCGGGAATTGATGAATATGGAACCCAAGGAGCGACTGTACGATTGCAGGAAAATGGTGAAATAGGGTTTGAGTTTAAAGATCGAGAACTTTGGTCAGTGGTAGAACAAACAGATACCTCTAAAGGGGCTGTAATGAGCATCAATGCTATAGTTCATCAACAGGATGTAACCAAGCTCACGCCGGGAATTAGCGATAAACGCGATCGTCAATTTACATTAGCAGTGATTGATTCAGGGGCAAAATCGGATCTGGTCGGGACTCAGTTTTCAGTCAAGATTAAGACGGGTGCCGGAGATGGGATTCCGAATCGATTTGGTAACAGTGAAACCTATTATGAAGGAGTGGTTCCAAACAATTTAGTAATGCGTGATTACAATCGTTTTGTATTGAATTTGGGTGCGCTACCCGTTCCATCAGATACATTTAAAGCAGGAAATGACATACAGGTAGAACTTAAAGCGGTTCGATCGCTCGGCAGCCGTACAACGACTCAAACGATCGATTGGTCAGGTAGTGTTTATTAGGATCTGAATCATTTGTTCAAGAATCATCGGTTCAAACAGGATTGACGATCGGGCGGCGGATGTCGGTAGGGAAATTAACAATAGTACCGACGACGACGATCGCAGGGGCGGTAAATTTGGTCGCTTCGATTTGGTCCAAGATGGTGTTGAGTTTGCCAATGAGTTCGGATTGGTCGGGTCGGGTGCCCCAGCGGATTAGGGCGATCGGAGTTTCGGGGCTGAGTCCGGCGGTGATGAGTTGGGGCAGAATTTGGGGCAAATGGTGGATGCCCATGTAGATAACGAGGGTTTCGGCACTTTGGGCGATAGCAGTCCAGTTGACGGCAGGGCGATATTTTTCGGCGCTTTCGTGGCCTGTGACAAAGGTGACGCTGGAGCTGTAATTGCGGTGGGTGAGGGGGATGCCTGCGTAGGCGGGAGCCGCGATGCCGGACGTAATGCCAGGAACGATTTCGACGGGGATTCCGAGTTTGGTCAAGTCTTCAAGTTCTTCACCGCCACGTCCAAAGATGAAGGGATCGCCGCCTTTTAACCGGACGATCCGATCGTATTGATGAGCTTTTTCGATTAGGAGTTTGGTGGTGTCTTCTTGAAGTAAAGAGTGTTGACCTTTGCGTTTTCCTGCGTGGATTTTTTCGGCAGCGGAGTTGATCATGTCCAAGATCGGCGGGCTGACGAGAGCATCATAGATTACACAGTCAGCGGTTTCTAGAAGGGTTTTGCCTTTGAGGGTAAAGAGTCCAGGATCGCCCGGTCCAGCGCCGACGAGGTAAACGGTCCCGAAGGAGTTGCGGGAATTAGATTCGAGGTTCTGCATGACTACTGGTTTCTAGGATCTGGGCGACGAGGGTTTGGAAACTTGGCAGACTGGCGAGGGGGTCGGTGGTGATGATGGTTTGGTTTGGATTTTGCTGACGGTGGGCTTGGATGATGTCGTGGAGTTTGTCGGTGATAGTGCCGGGGAAGAGGAAGTGAAAGAGAATTTGGATGTGCTGGTGGCCTTGCTCAGTGAGGGTTTGGAGTTGGCTGCTTAGGCTGGGTTCAATAGACCAATAGGCGGGGGTTGCGTTGAAGCTTTGGGCGAGGGTTCCGATGAGTTTTAGGCTCTCTGGGCGTTTGCTTCCGTGGGTTAGGAGTAGACGCTGATAATTCGATTGGGTGGGAAATAGGTGGGGATAATTTTGCAGTTGTTGGCCGAGGTAGGAGAGCTTGAGGAGCTTGAAGCTCGGATCCGTGAGGGCAAGGCTTGTTTGGGTAAGGGCGACTTCTTGGGGCAGGTCTTCCATGATGTGAACGCCGGGGATCAGGAAGAGTGGCAGGATGTGGAGCCGATCGGTGCCTTGGGTGCGACTCTGTTGGGTGATGTGCAGAATTTGTTGATGAAGGGGTTGGTCTGCGCCTTCGAGCTGGGCGTGGAAGAGTTGTGCGTTGGGTAGGTGAGGCTTAAGGGTTTGCAGAAAGATTTGAGTGGAAGCCTGGGATTTTTGGTTACGGCTTCCATGGGTGACGAGGAGATAGGCGGGGCTGCTCAAGAGATTTACCAGGTGGCGCTTTTATGGTTTAACCATGGTTGAGAATACCGCTTTGTGATGAGTGATACAAGAACTAGGGTTTAAGGCTCTGAGATTTCTGAATTTGGAATTGCGAGTGGTTTACTGAAGCTGAATCGACCGGTTCAATAATTTATGATTCAAGTCAGCATAACGTTCGCGCTCACCGGACGCAGATAACCTTTGAAGCTCAACCAGTGTTCTTAAACGTTACGGTGCAGTGCGGTTGTTAGGTGGCTGTTACCGAGACTTTAGCTGCTCAATCGCCCTCACAATTTTCTGATAGAGTGGTAGCTTGAGATTGCCTTCTCCCATAATTTCTCGATAGTTTCTTTCCGCCGTTTGTAAGTCTGACATTGCTCCTTTTTTGTCCCCAATTTCTGCACGAGCTAGACCACGACCGTAATGAGCTGTAAAATGTCCTGGGACTAACTTAATCGCTTGAGTGTAATCTGCAATCGCCTCATTGTATCTGAGTAAAGCCGCCAAAGCAAATCCCCGCGCACTGTATGAATTTCCAGTAGGTGCAAGTTGTATAACCTTGGTAAAATCCACGACAGCCCCTTGATGATTTCTTAAATCAAGGCGTAAATGACCTCGCGTCATATAATAGCTAGCGTTTTCTGCATCAATTCCAATGGCGCGGCTCAAATCTTTTTCTGCTTTTTGAGGATCGGATCTCTCATAGATACCCCCTCGAATGAAGTACGCAGAGGCAAAATTTGGTTCCAAGTCAATTGCTTTGCTAAGGTCGCGATCTGCTTGCTTACTATTGCCAGCGCGATAGTAAGCGTAACCTCGCTCATAATAAGCTTGGTGGTTGTTTGGCGCAATTTTAATAGCAAGGTCAAAATCTCTAAATGCCTCCTGTCGTCTATTTTTGTATAAGTAGGCAGATCCTCGACAGTAGTAACCTGCGGGATTTGACGGCTCAAGGCTGATCACGCGACTGCAATCAGTAATAGCTAGGTTTATAGTTTGATCATAATCATCGAACCCTGGACTTCCAAATACTGTAGCCCGCACGTAAGCACGTGATCGCAGAAGACGAGCTTGAATGGCAACTTTAGAATCGAAACTATCTTTGAGGACATCGTTGTAAATCTTTATTGCCTTATCATAGCGACCTGCATTAAACTCCGAATTACCTTGCTCTAATAATTTGGCTGATTCAACAGATGATTGAGCGATCTCAAATTCACCTTGCAAAGCTGCTTCAAGAGAAAACCTCACTGGTAGCGATGACCCTGCTCTTGCAGGCGCAACTACCAACATAGCGATCACAGACGCATACAAATATACTTTTGAATTTCTGATCAGTTTCATACAGACCAACCTAGATTTTTCTCACAATTCATATCGAGTTAAGTGCGTAATACTTGCCAGTATATAGCTTTAAATGAGCTTCACAAAGAAAAATTGAGCCGCCTAACAATTATGTAGACAGACAATTTTCTGCCTAAGTGCCCAGATCAGCATAATTTCAATTTTCAGGATCTTAGACCGACAGATTATCCGCCTAAGTGCCGAAATTTGGATCTTAATACCGACAAAATTAGTTTATTCCACGACAAAGAATTTCGCTAGTCTGCCTAAGATCCCACAACGATTCTAAATTCGGAGCGGATTAGCAGTTAGCGCGGATCGATTTTGGCGAGTTTGGTATTTTGGAAAAAGTGAAGGGCGATTTTTTGGTAGTTGTCTCCTCGTTCGGCCATGCCTTTGGCTCCGTATTGGCTCATGCCGAGTCCATGGCCGAAACCTTTGCCTTGGATGACAAATGATGTAGTGGTTTGGTCTTTGCTGCTGCTTTTGGTGGTGATGATTTGGGGGACGATCGTAA